>JAAYGJ010000271.1 GCA_012727745.1 Clostridia bacterium
ATAGTAAAGGGTGATAAAAATGCGCACCGGAACAGCCTGCCTGCCCCTCCATGGCGGGCATTGCCCACCATGGCTTTTTGAACGGATGCGGCGCCTGGCTCCGGCGCTGCTGGAGGTTATTGTGCGGGAATACGGCCCGGGCGAGGTTTTACGGCGTTTGAGTGATCCGTATTGGTTTCAGGCTTTTGGCTGTGTCCTGGGCTTTGACTGGCATTCTTCCGGTCTGACTACCACCCTCTGCGGGGCCATCAAAGAAGGTATAAAGGGGCGTGAACGGGACCTGGGCTTTGTCATCGCTGGCGGTAAGGGGCGCGTTTCCCGTCAGACACCCGCTGAGATAGCAGCTGCCGCTGACAGGTTAGGCCTGACTTCCCTGCGGCCTGAGGAGCTGGTTACTGCCAGCAAGATGGCTGCCAAGGTCGATAATACCGCCCTGCAGGACGGTTACCAGTTATATCACCATGTCTTTATTTTTACCTTTGACGGGCAGTGGAGTGTTGTCCAGCAGGGAATGAATGAGACTAACCGCCTGGCACGGCGTTACCACTGGTTAAGTGAGCAACTGAAGGATTTTGTATGTGAGCCCCATGCTGCTATTTGCTGTAGTAACAAAGCCCCGGCACTGAACATGGTGGCCAGTGAGAGTGAAGCCTGCCGCCAGGTAGTAACTGAACTGTCCTGTGAACGTCCGGAAAAGCTGCTTGCAGAGTTTAACCGTATCCTGGCTCTGGAACAATTGCCCGCCCGGGGCAGGGACGACCAAAGCTCGCTGAACCTTCCCTGGCACCATGATATTCCCCGCGCCAGTTATCTCAATAAAGCTTTATTAAAACTTTACGACCTCCAGCCGCAAAATTTTGCGGCGGTGTTGGGCACGGAGGGTATTGGCCCTAAAACTATTCGCGCTTTAGCTATGGTGGCTGAAGTGGCCTACGGGGCACCGGCCAGTTTTCGTGACCCAGTCAGGTACAGTTTTGCTCACGGCGGCAAGGACGGACACCCATACCCGGTGGAACGCCGCGTCTATGACCATACTATTGCTCAGCTGGAAAAAAGTTTACAGGAAGCCAGGATAGGTCGTACGGACAGGCTGCAGGCCTTGAAACGATTAAGCCGGCTGGCCGGAAAATAAGGCCCCAGCCAGCATGTTGTCTTTACCACGTTCCGACAGTATGTCATTAGGTGCTAGCAAACATACAAATAAAACCTAATATGTTCAAATTACTGTCAGATATTGATTTATAAAGACTGACAATGTTAAAATACTAGTGACGCTACCATACTGGAGTGTACGGGTGCTGAAATTTGTTAATATTAATACCGCTTGGATCGTTATGACCGAGACGGGTGAGTAAGGAAGAAGCTTCCGGCGGCTCGTCGGGGCTTTTTTGTTATAAAGGGGGGACCATAATGCGTGTAGGGATAATCGGTGCGGGCGCTGTTGGTACCGGCATGGGGCTGTTGTTAAAGCAGCGAAATTATATTGTTGCCGGTGTGGCCAGCCGGACATATGCCTCAGCCCGGAAGGCAGCTGCCAGGTTGCAATGTCCTGCTTTTGAGCGGCCGGAAGAAGCTGCCCGGCAGGCGGAGCTGGTATTGATTACAACCAATGATCAGGCTATTGCCCCGGTAGCAGCTACAGTAGCTCGGCGGGGCGGTTTTCGCCCCGGGCAAATAGTAGCGCATATGAGCGGTTCTTTGACCTCGGCGGTCCTTGCACCGGCCCGTGCCTGTGGTGCTTTGGCTTTAAGCCTCCATCCCCTCCAGTCCTGTGCCGATGCCGACCGGGCGGTGGCTAATTTGCCAGGTTCCGTTTTTAGTCTGGAGGGAGATAGGGAAGCCCTTCCCTTCGGAAAACGGCTGGTAACAGAACTGGGCGGCGAATATTTCATTATTAAACCGGAGGACAAACCTCTCTATCATGCTGCTGCCAGTGTGGCTTCCAACTACCTGGTCAGCCTGGTAGATTTCAGCTATAGATTGATGCATGCCATCGGTATGGAACCCCAGATGGCTGCCCGGGCTTTGGCCCCCCTGATAGAAGGGACCTGGAAAAATATTGGCGAAAAAGGAGTTCCCCAGGCGCTTACGGGTCCTATTGCCCGGGGTGACGTAAGTACCATCAAAGATCACTTGCAAGCTATAGCGGCTAATGTGCCGGAGCTGGAAGAGATTTACCGGACACTGGGCCGTTATACAGTGGGTCTGGCCAGCCGCAAAGGCAGCATTGACGTCGGCAAAGCAGCAGTACTGGACAGAGTTTTAGCCGGATCCTCCGTTCGGAAAAGGACGACAAAATAAATTATAAAAAACAAAAGGAGCATTGTGCCAAGCGGGGAAATGTTTCCCGGGCGGTAGTTGCTCAGGCAAATGAGGGGTGGCAGCATGCAACTGTTATCGACAGTAAACGCTGTGCGGCAGTATGTGGCGGCAGCAAGGCGGCAACAGCAAAGTATAGGCCTGGTACCGACCATGGGCTACCTTCATGAAGGGCATTTAAGCCTGGCCCGCAAGGCCAGGGAACAAAACGACATTGTAATCATGAGCATTTTTGTAAATCCCACCCAGTTTGGGCCAGGTGAAGACCTGGAACGCTATCCCCGGGCTCTGGAACGGGATCGGGAACTAGCAGCAGCAACAGGCGTGGATGCCATTTTTGCGCCTGCGGTGCCAGAGATGTACCCCGACGGGTATGCTACCTATGTCCGGGTAGAAGGAATCACGGAGTACCTCTGCGGCGCTTCCCGGCCCGGCCATTTTGAAGGGGTGGCCACTGTGGTCAGCAAACTGTTTAATATTGTTCAGCCTGACCGGGCCTATTTCGGTTTAAAGGATTACCAGCAAGCCCAGGTAATAAAACGCATGGTAATTGACCTTAATATACCGGTGGAGATAGTTACGGTTCCTACTGTGCGCGAAGCGGACGGTTTGGCTTTAAGTTCGCGCAATAAATATCTTACCCCGGTCCAGCGCCAGAGTGCTACTGCCCTCTATCAGGCTTTAAAAAAGGGAGCAGTGCTGATCCGTTCCGGCGAGCGCCGGGCCGAAATCGTACGCGAAGCTATGGTGGCAGAAATATTATCGCGTCCGGAAACACGGGTTGATTATGTTGCTGTAAGCGATGCCCAAACCCTTAAACCTATAACTACTATTAACAAGGGCAAAGTTTTGTTGGCGCTGGCAGTATGGGTAGGTAATACCCGTCTAATCGACAACTTGACTGTGGAGGTGGCTGATAATGTGGCGCATCATGATGAAGAGCAAGCTACACCGGGCTAGAGTGACTGAGGCCAATTTAAACTATGTGGGCAGTATCACCATTGACAGCGAGTTGATGGAACGGGCCGGCATCCTACCTAACGAAAAAGTACAGGTAGTCAACAACAACAACGGTGCCCGTTTTGAGACTTACACTATTGCCGGTCCGGCCGGCAGCGGCATAATCTGCGTCAACGGGGCAGCGGCGCGGCTGGTGCAACCGGGGGATATAGTAATTATTATTGCCTATGGTATCTTTAATGACGCTGAAGCTAAAACCTATAAGCCGCGGGTGCTCCTTCTGGATGAGCGCAACAAAGTGGAAGCGATATTAAGCGGAGAAGAACCGTTTACGGAGAGCGAATAATCAGGGAGTTAATGTTAACCGTGAGCGCGAATAATTAGTTGACAACCATAAAAAGGAAGTATACAATTATGGCATGAGATTAGAAGGTACTAAACAACAGATCCTGGAGCTTTTGCGTAACAATCGGGGCCAATATGTTTCCGGAGAAGAGTTAAGCCGCAGATTGGCAGTTTCCCGGGCCGCCGTCTGGAAACATATCCGGGCTTTACGCCAGGAGGGCTACCAAATTGAGGCGCTGACACGGCGCGGTTACTGCTTGAAAAGTACGCCCGATTGTTTCTACCCCGAGGAGGTAACTGCCGGGCTGGTAACTAGCTGGTTGGGGCGGAATCTATATTGCTTTGACGAAGTGGGTTCTACCAATCAGGTGGCCAAGGAGTTAGCTGACGGCGGCGCGCCGGAAGGTACGGTGGTCATAGCCGAGTCCCAGAGCAGCGGCCGCGGTCGGCGGGGGCGCAGCTGGCTGTCAACTCCTTATAAAGGAATCTGGTTTTCCCTTATTCTGCGTCCCCGGGTGGCACCGGCAAGAGCTTGTCAGTTGACCCTGCTGGCCGCAGTAGCTACTGCGGTGGCAGTACGGGAGTTAACCGGCTTGCCGCCTGGAATCAAGTGGCCCAACGATCTCCTGGCCGGCGGTCGCAAGCTCTGTGGCATCCTGACAGAAATAAAAGCCGAAATTGATCTCATTGAGTATGTAGTGTTGGGAATTGGTTTAAACGTCAACCTGGAGGCCAGCGATTTTGGCCCGGAACTAAAATCTGTGGCTACTTCCCTTTACCTGGAACTGGGGCGCAAGCAGGAACGGTTGCCCCTATTTCAAAAAATCATGGCTGAGCTGGAGACCTGGTATGAGTGCTGGCAGGAAAAGGGTTTTGCACCGGTACGGCGAGCCTGGAAAGAAGCTAATATAACTTTAGGCTGCCCGGTGCAGGTGAACTCCTGGCAGGAAGTGTTTCAGGGGCTTGCCGTTGATATAGACGCCGAAGGAGCCTTACTGGTGCGGGGCGCCGGGGGCGAAATCCGCCGTTTTAATTCCGGTGAAGTAACTCTTAGCCCAACCGGGTAAAATTTTTTTGCTCCTTATGTAAACGGATCTAAAATTATAAAGTTAACAATTTGCTTCTTTCCATTAAACTAAACGCTTCGCTTATCATTTTAAGGGGGAACACCATGCCGCTAAAATCATTGACTCTGGCCGCCATGTTTGCTGTCGTAATTGCTTTTCTGGCACAAATATCCATTCCTTTGCCCTTTTCCCCGGTGCCTGTTACCGGGCAAACCCTGGGCGTACTATTGGCCGGTACCATTCTGGGGAAGAATACAGGTACCCTTGCCGTCCTTGGCTACCTGCTAATGGGAGCTGTCGGCCTGCCAGTTTTTGCCCGCGGAGGAGCGGGCCTGGCCGTATTTGTTGGTCCCACCGGGGGCTACCTTTGGGGTTTCGTCCTGGGGGTTTATATCATGGGGATGTTTTTAGAAAAGAGCAAACATGAAATAGGTTATCTCCGCCTGGCAGCAGGGATGGTCCTCTGCCTGGCGGTACTTTATGCGCTGGGCACCTTGCAGCTTTGTTACTACCTGCAGCTAGGTTTTGCGGAAGCTTTTATTCTGGCAGTCGTCCCTTATATTCCGATGGAAATACTAAAATCAAGCCTGGCAGTAGTGATCAGTTATCGTGCCAGAAAGGTCTTAAAAAAGGCCGGTTACCTGCGAAATGGGGAATAATCTTCCTCATCTGTTTTAGGAAGAGTTGCCTCGTACGGAGCGCACTGTGATGGCTTGAAAATTGTTGGGCCGGGATTAGTTTATAAACTGGCGCGGAAGTTGAGACAATGACCGGAAGCTTATTTTCGCAAGAGCCATGTTCAGAGGAGGAAAAGCAGCACTGTTGTGGAATAATGAACAGGCGGAAGGGGATGTCTTATGTTACTGGCAGTAGATATCGGCAACACTAATATTGTAATCGGCGTATATGAGCAGCAGCAATTAAAGTGCCACTGGCGCCTGGCCAGCGACCGGCGTAAAACAGAGGATGAATACGGGCTCCTATTGCGCCTGCTCTGCCATTACGAGGGGATAGAGCCGCTAGACATTAAGGCAGCTGTGATATCTTCTGTAGTACCTTCTCTGATCCAGGTTTTTGAGGCTATGGTTAAAAAACAGTACCGCTGCCAGCCCCTGCTGGTCGGTCCGGGGGTAAAAACAGGGATGCCTATTCGCTTTGAAAATCCCCGGGAAGTAGGAGCTGACCGCATTGTAAACGGCGTAGCTGCATTTGAACGCTATGGCGGTCCGGCCATAGTGGTTGATTTTGGAACGGCTACTACTTTTGATGCCATTTCTGCTCAGGGCGAATACCTGGGCGGAGCTATTGCTCCCGGCATCGAGATTGCTACGGAAGCTCTCTTTGCCCGGGCAGCCAAGTTGCCCCGGGTTGAACTGGTACGGCCGCCGCGGGTGATCGGCAGGAATACCGTAGCCGGTATGCAGGCCGGGATAGTATACGGCTTTATTGGCCAGGTTGACGGGATCGTTACCCGCATGAAAGCCGAGCTGGGTGGCCGGGCGGTGGTAGTGGCTACCGGCGGCCTGGGGGATTTTATTGGCGCAGAAGCCAGCTGTATTGATAAGATTGACCCCATGTTAACGTTGGAAGGTTTGCGGATTATATATGAACGCAACAGTTAAGATTGGAAAAGTTTCCCTGGAGCTACCCCTTATTACAGCTCCTATGGCCGGCTACACCGACCGCGTTTACCGTTTTCTGGCTAAGGAGGCGGGGGCTGCTTTGACATATACGGAAATGATCAGCGCCCAGGGATTGATATTTAGCAATCAGGCTACCTGGGCGCTGCTTGATCTTGCCGGCGAGCCGGGTCCGGTGGCAGTACAGCTTTTTGGGCGTGAGCCGGAGGTACTGGCGGAGGCTACCCGGCTGGCAGTAGCAGCCGGCGCAGCTCTAGTTGATTTAAACATGGGTTGCCCCACCCCCAAGATAGTCAAAAATGGCGAAGGGGCAGCCTTAATGCGGGATATTCCCCGGGCGGCGGCTATTGTTGCCGCAATGGTTAAGGCTGCTGGCCCTGTGCCTGTAACAGTCAAAATGCGAAAAGGCTGGGATGAGCATTCGGCCAATGTTGTCGAGGTAGCCCGGGCGGTGGTTGATGCCGGTGCAGCAGCAGTAGCTGTCCATGGACGCACCCGCAACCAATTTTATAGCGGGCAGGCTGACTGGGACTGTATCCGTCAGGTCAAGGAGGCGGTACCAGTAGCAGTAATTGGCAATGGCGATATCAAGTCGGCTGCAGATGCTGCTGCTATGCTGGAGCGGACAGGCTGTGACGCGGTTATGGTGGGGCGGGCAAGTATAGGCAATCCCTGGCTGCTGAGGGCCATCCGGGCCCAAATGACAGGCAGGCCGCCGGAGCCTGAGCCAGACGTAAAAACCAGGATTGCGATGGCTTTACGCCACCAGCAGCTTTTAATAGAGCTCAAAGGTGAGACAACTGCCGTCAAGCAAATGCGCAAGCACCTGGTCTATTATTTGCGGGGCCTACGGGGAGCAGCTCGCCTGCGGCAAAAGCTCTACACACTTACTACTGGTGCCGAAGTAGTAAGCTGTTTGCATAATTATTTACAGGAAATAGAGGCTGGAAAACAAAACTATGATGGGGTCTAAAAACCCTCTTGTATTGGTCGGTATTTTCTGTTATAATCTGCCTTGCACAAATCTGTGCACAAGGGGCAGATTTTTTTATGGATTTGATCAGGATAGGGGATAAATTAATAAGCCCGCGTAAAATTAATCAAACCTTGAAGCGTATATTTGCTTTGCGCTGCCAGGGGCTTTCACAACAAGAAACGGCCCGCCGCTTAGGTGTTGACCGTACTTTTATATCTCGACTGGAAACCCTGGGTGAGGTGCGCCGCGGTCGGCGTAGAGCGGTAGTCGGCTTTCCGGTAGCCAATAAAGACGAACTGATAACCATGCTGTACCAGGAAGGTGTTGAATATACTTTAATTCTCACTGATGCTGAACGCTGGGAACTGGTGCGCAATAAAAACGGCCTGGAGTTGCTTAATTATGTAATGGAAACAGTAGCCCGGTTGCGTGACTTTGATGTAGTGATCGTGATCGGTTCCGACTACCGTATCAGGGTTACAGAAGCCTTGCTGGGACGGGAAGTAACGGGGTTTATAATCGGTACTTCACCGATCCAGGGTGACAGAGTAGTAGATAGGGAAAGAATGCGCTCGCTGGTGCGCCAGCTAAGCGCAGGCACAGATAAGGAGATGGAGCTCAGGTGAAACGAGTAGTTAGCATCAGTCTAGGTTCTTCCAAGCGAGACCACCAGGTAGAGGCGTCCTTCCTGGGCGAGAAATTTCTTATTGAACGGATCGGTACTGACGGTGATATGCAACGTATGATCAGCCTGATAAAGGAGCTGGACGGCAGGGTAGACGCCTTTGGCCTTGGGGGCATGGACCTTTATATCCGGGCCGGCTCCAGGTGTTATTTAATCCGGGAAGCAGCCAAAATAGCCCGGGCTGCCAAAGAAACCCCTATTGTAGACGGCAGCGGTTTAAAGGATACTCTGGAACGACGGGTGATAGTTGATTTGACCCGGCAGGGGCGGCTGGACTTTCGCGGCAAAAAAGTGCTGCTGGTCAGTGCTGTAGACCGTTTTGGCATGGCTGAAGCCCTGGACAGCGCTGGTGCGGACTTGACCTGTGGCGATATTATTTTTGGCTTGGGTTTGCCCATCCCCTTGCGCTCGCTGTCACATCTGCAAAAGTTGGCCTACCTCCTGGCCCCTTTAGTCTGCCAGTTGCCTTTCAAGATGTTATACCCTACGGGCAGCAAACAGGAAAAGATCGATAACCGTTATCAGCGGTTTTATGAAGAAGCCGAAATTATTGCCGGGGATTTTCTCTTTATCCGGCGCTATTTACCGCAAAGCTTGCCCGGTAAGATAATAATTACCAATACAATCACCAGCAGTGACCTGGAAGAGCTTCGCCGGCGTGGAATAAAGACTTTAATCACCGCTACGCCAGAATTTAACGGCCGTTCTTTTGGCACCAATGTATTGGAAGGAGTACTTTTGGCCCTGAGCAATAAAAAAGCAAGTGAAATTACTCCGGCTGATTATAACCGCTTACTGGATGAGCTGAAATTTGAGCCCCGCATCGTAGACTTTAGTTAATTATATTTGTGCATTTATCATGAAAAAGACCTTGCAGACCTTGGAAACAATTCAACAGGCTAGGGAAAAGTTGTCTCCGGGCGCTGCTCGCACGCTGAATAAGAATTGGGATAAGTAGGAGGATAAAAGCGTTGCATAAATTTGCTTTTATACTACACCCCTTGGATATTGGCTATGTAACTCGCAAATTTCCGCTGGCCAAATACCTGCCGCCGGGTCTGCTGGAAGGGCTGTTGCCCTATTTACCTCCGCAAAAAGTTTCCACTATCACGGGCATTTACTCACCCTTCGCCGCAACAGAAGGGTGGTTTGTAGCTTGCCTGCTTACTTCAAAGCAGATGGTAACCCTGCCGCAAAACTTCGTCCTGAAACGCATTATCCAGGCCGGCCGTCTCGCTGAAAAAATGGGAGCGGAGATCCTGGGACTGGGGGCCATGACTGCAGTTGTAGGCGATGCCGGCATTACTGTGGCCCGCAATTTAAATATCGCCGTCACAACCGGCAATAGTTATACGGTAGCTACGGCTATTGAAGCTACCGAAAAGGCTGCCGCCATGATGGGTATTGACCTGCCCCGGGCTGAAGTGGCTATTGTTGGAGCCACCGGTTCCATTGGCGCCGTGTGTGCCAGGATTTTAGCCAGCCGTTGCCGGCAGCTGACGCTGGTGGCCCGCAGTAAAAACAAACTGGCGCGCTTAGCCGCAGAGATAAATGCAGAGGCCGGTATTAGCCCCGAAGTTACCAGCCATGCCCACGAAGCTCTGCGCCGGGCGGATGTTATCATTTCGGTTACTTCTGCCGCAGATACTGTAATTGAGCCGCAGGATTTAAAACCGGGGGCTGTTGTTTGTGATGTCGCCAGGCCGCGGGACGTTTCCAGGCGGGTGGCTGAAGTGCGGGATGATGTCCTGGTCATTGACGGGGGTGTAGTTGAGGTGCCGGGAGAGGTGAATTTTGATTTTAATTTTGGTTACCCGCCGGGCTTAGCCTACGCCTGCATGGCCGAAACAATGATCCTGGCTCTGGAAGGAAAGATAGAAAATTTCACCCTGGGTCGCGAATTGACGGTAGAACAGGTAGAGACCATTAACAGACTGGCAAAAAAACACGGTTTTCGGGTTGCCGGTTTCCGCAGCTTTGAATTGCCCGTTTCCGAGGACCGGGTAGCGGCTATCCGCGAACGGGCCCGCCAGGCAGTGCCGGCTGCAAACAAATGAAAACCCTTGACATGCCAGATAAGCGGACCTATAATACCTATAGTCAAGATAGTCGATTATTTATACAAATGCCTTAACGCAAGCACTGGAGCTTTTCCGGTGCTTGTTATAGTACTTAGGACTGTAACTTTGCCGCATAGAGGCCGGCAAAAAGACATATATTGAGATAGCGCCTGACTTTAACAGAAGCGGCAAAAAAGGGAGCGAGCAGAGGATGGCCGAAAAGGAGATATTGTTAACATTAAACGGGTTAAAAAAGTTGGAGGAAGAGCTGGATTATCTAAAATCTGTAAAAAGAAGAGAGGTTGCCGAACGTTTAAAACAAGCAATAAGTTTTGGTGACATAAGTGAGAACTCCGAGTATGAGGATGCCAAAAACGAGCAGGCCTTTATTGAAGGCCGCATTCTTACATTAGAAAAAAAATTGCGTAACGCCAGAGTGATTAATACCAGTGAGGTACCGGGAGATACAGTTTCTTTGGGTGTTAAGGTGAAGTTAAAAGATCTGGACAACGATGAAGAGTTGCAGTATGAGATCGTCGGCTCTCTGGAGGCTGATCCTAGCGAAAATCGCATCTCTAACGAATCGCCGGTTGGCAGGGCTATCATGGGACGTCGTATTGGGGAAATAATAGAAGTAGAGGTTCCGGCAGGCACTCTCCGCTTCCAGATAATGGATATACTAAGATAGTAGTAGGGGGCTTTAGATTGGAAATAGAAAACGAATTAATTGCAGCGCGTCTGGAAAAATTGAAAGAATTACAGCAACAGGGCATAGATCCTTACGGGGAGCGTTTTCAGCGCACTCATGTTACTAAGGATATTAATAATAATTTTAGCGAACTGGAAGGGACGTCAGCAGCGATAGCCGGCCGCATTCTGGCTATCAGAGGGCACGGCAAAGTGTCATTCTTCGATCTGCAGGACCGGGAGGGACGCTTGCAGCTTTATATCCGTCGGGATAAAGTTGGTGAGGAACAATACCAACTCTTTGACAAACTGGATATTGGCGATATTATCGGGGCCAGGGGCAAAATTTTTCGCACCCGTCGCGGCGAGATATCGCTGGAAGTGGAGCAGCTGACTTTGCTCGCCAAGGGGTTGCGGCCTTTACCGGAGAAGTGGCACGGCTTAAAAGATACCGATTTGCGTTACCGCCAGCGGTATCTCGATCTTATTGTTAACCCGGGAGTCAGGCAGGTGTTTATTACCAGGGCCAGGGTGATAAAAGCTATTCGCACCTTTCTGGATAACCGCGGTTTTTTAGAAGTAGAAACTCCTACAATGCATACCATAGCCGGAGGTGCTGCCGCGCGGCCCTTTATTACTCACCATAATGC
>JAAYGJ010000272.1 GCA_012727745.1 Clostridia bacterium
CCAGAGGTATTTTATTCTGCGGGATACCTACCCCATTATCGCTGACCCTAAGGTGCAGCTCATTGGCTGCTAAGCGGGCTGATATTTTTACCCAGCCCGGTTCTTCTTTGGGCAGGAGGCCGTGATTGATGGAGTTTTCAACTAAAGGTTGCAGGCTGAGGACGGGGATGCGGTATTCCAGCAGGCTTGACGGCACATCCTGGATGTACTGGAAGCGTTCACCAAAACGGGCCTTCTCCAGGGAGACATAGGTATTGACACATTCCAGCTCGTCGCGCAAGGTGGTCAGGCTGCCGTGCCTGTTTAATGTTTGCCGGAACATCCCGGCCAGGCGTATCAGTAATTTGCGCGCTCGCTCCGGGTCAGTGCGGCTAAAACTGATAATGGTATTCAGGGTATTAAAGAAAAAATGAGGATTAATCTGGGCGTTAAGAGCTTCTAATTTAGCTTCGGTCAGCAACTGTCGCTGGCGATCCAGTTCAGCCAATTCTACCTGCAGGCTCAACAGTTCAGCCAGCCCCACGGCCAGGCGCACGAAATGCTGGGAAAAGGCGCCTTCTTTTACCTGGTAGAGTTTCAGGGCACCTACGACTTCTTCCCGGCACTTTAAGGGGACAATGACGGCTGCTTTTAATGGGCAGTTGCAGCCTTCATGATAACTGGGGCAACAGAGGCCCTGGGGGGTTTGCACAACTTTCATCTGCCCGGTAGCGATTACCTCTTTGGTAGCTTCGGTTTTGATTTTGGTACCGGGCTGATGATATTCACAGCCTACCCCGAGAAAGGTTAAAACCTGTTCCCGGTTGGTTATGGCGATACCCGGGACTTCGGCTATATTCATGATAATGTCAGCAGTCTTTTTGGCTGAGGTGGCATTTAAACCGCCGCGCAGTACAGGTAAGGTCTGATGGGCAATTTGCAGGGTGGAATCAAAAATACCATTAGCATTGTATTTTTCCATTTCATCTTCATCATTATTTTTTAGAGATGAGTTAGTCACCTGGCGGGGAGAATGATGCCAGTAACTCAAAATAAGCACGATCAGGCCGTTTAACCCCAGGAAAGTCATGGCGGCAGATAGCAAGGGCGCCTGAAAAAGCAGGGTTGCCACCAGAATTTCAAGGATAGCGGCTATGCTGAATAAAGCGTATAGCCTGGGTTTGATCGTTAATCCCCCCTTTTAACTGCATGAATATTTAGAAACAGGTTTTAATATTCTATTTACGAATTACGAAGTCTTACCTAGATGCTACAACCAACTTGCAGCCTTGTCAATTAGCTAATTGCAAGCAGGTTTTTCGCAAAGATTGACGAATTAAGTAAGCGGGAATAATTAGCGTTGAAACGGTTAGGATGGTAATATGGCAGACCTTGGTATTGATATAATTGAAATTGAACGTTTGGAAAGGGCCGCTGCCCGTCACCCCCGCTTATTACAGAAAGTGTTTACGGCTGCTGAACGGGCTTACTGTTTAAGCAGGCCGCGACCTGCTGTTTTTCTGGCGGCCCGTTTTGCTGCCAAGGAGGCAGTTTTGAAAGCTCTGGGAGTAGGTTTGGGGCGCTGCCCTTTAAGGGAGATTGAAATAACCAGGGAAGATAGCGGGCGGCCACAGGTAATGCTGCACGGCAGGGCCAGCCGGCTGGCTGGAAGCCTGGGTATAAAAAGGATAGCTATCAGTTTATCTCACTGCCAGTCTTATGCTACTGCTGTTGCCCTGGCTGTAAAGGAGGAAAACTGAGGATGTTTCTGGTAACGGCAGCTGAAATGGCCCAACTGGACCGCTTGGCTTCCAGTGAGTACATGGTGCCCAGTATTGTCTTGATGGAAAACGCCGGTTTAAGGGTGCTGGAAACCATCCGGGAGCATTTCCAGGGCAGAGTTGCTAACCGCAGGATATTAGTTTTTTGCGGCAAAGGCAATAATGGCGGCGATGGCCTGGTAATTGCCCGTCACTTGAAAAACCAGGGAGCTGAAGTAAAGGTCTTTCTCCTGGCCCGGCCGGAGGATTTACGCGGTGACGCCAGAACAAACCTGGAAATTTACAGGAAAATGGGCGGCCGCCTTTACCCCCTCCTGGATGAAAGCCACTTGCAAAGAGTCGATATTGCGCTCCTTTATGCCGATCTGGTGGTAGATGCTATTTACGGCACCGGTTTTAAAGGGGCAGCCATGGGATTAGCGGCAGCGGTAATTAATATGATAAATAAATCTCACCGGGAAGTGGTTGCCGTTGACCTTCCTTCTGGCCTGGAGGCGGATACGGGGCGGATTTTTGGCCCCTGTGTCCAGGC
>JAAYGJ010000273.1 GCA_012727745.1 Clostridia bacterium
CGATACCCCTATAGCTCATATGCGAGTTGGCGAAGAACAGATTTATAGTACGGTTTCTGATAAAAAAGTTACTCTTCAAGAGGTTATTGCCCAGTGTTCTGCTGATGGGATTGAGCTTTTCTGCGAAGCTCAGTTCAATGCACCGGCTACGGATGTACCGGACAGCGAGCTAATAACCGGGCGTACTCACCCTGACTTTACTTTTGGTGCCCATGCAGTTGAGATTGCTGTTGATGTCGAAACCGGTGCTGTTGATGTGCAAAAGTTAGTTATCTGTTACGACGTTGGCAAGGCAATTAACGTACTAAACGTAGAAGGGCAGCTTGAAGGTGGGGCCAGTTATTGCCTGGGCTATGCCTTAATGGAAGACCTGATTGTGGAAGAGGGCAGGTTAAAGACACCCTCCTTCTCCGAATACCTAATTCCTACCTCTTTAGATGTGCCTGATATGGACGTAATCATGCTGGAGTCGGGAGCTGGCATAGGACCCTATGGGGCCAAAGGTGTGGGTGAACCTGCTTGTAATTCCATTGCCCCGGCAATTCTCAATGCTATCCGTGACGCAGTGGGTGTAAGGTTAACCTCTTTACCGGCAACTGCGGAAAAAATAGTTTTTGCTTTACAAAAGCAGGAATAGAACGAACGAAGGGGAATATTCATACGGACTAAATAATAACAATTATTAATCTAAGGGAGGTGAGAGTTACGTTAGGCTATTGAAAGGTACCGCTGAGTGTGGGTATATAGGAGAGAAGACTACTGAGCAAAAGGAGGAAAAAAATGCTTAAAAAGAAAGCTTTTAAGGTTGCGACACTACTGCTGACGTTTCTGTTTGTGGTAGGTCTTGTAGCCGGTTGTGGCTCTGGCTCCGGTGAAGAAGGCCAGGGTGCCGCTGAAGAAGGAAAGACGTACAAAATTGCTTTTCTTGGGCCCCTGACCGGTCCCAATGCCGGACAGGGTGTAGGTGCACGTAACGCCTTCTTGCTGGCAGTAGATCAAGCCAACGAATCAGGGGAGCTGCCCTTCAAACTGGAAGTTATGGAACTTGATGATGAGTCTAAACCGGCTACGTCAGCCTCAGTTGCCCAGAAGGCAGTAGCCGATCCGGACGTAATTGCTGGCAGTGGCCACTGGAACACTCCCTGTGCTGAAGCCAGTATACCCATTTTCAAATCAGCGGGGATACCCTTTGTAATTTGGGGAGCTATTGGACCCAGCCTTACCAGTCCTGAGAATTACCCCAATACTACCCGTGTATGTCCTACCCAGGCCCAGGAAAATATCCCCCTGGCTGAATTTGTGATAGGTGAACTTGGACGCCTGAAGTGGGCGATTATCTCCGATACTTCATCTTATGGTAAGAGCAACACCGAAGCCTGGCAGAATGAAGTTAAAAAATACCCTGGCGCGGAAATTGTCTCCCTGGATGAAATTCAAGTAGGACAGACTGATTTCCGGCCCATACTTAGTAAGATTAAAAATCTTGATGTCGACGGGGTTTATTTCGGCGGTGTGGTAATGGAAGCTGCCCTGGTACGGCGTCAGATGGTCGAATTAGGTATGAAGGACACCTTGATGGTCGGTATTTCCGGTATAGTCGATGATAAATTCATCGAAACCGCCGGCGGAGATGTCGCCGAAGGGGTAATAGCCATTAAGCCCGGCATGAATATCCAGAAAATGGAAGGCGGCAAAGCCTTTGAGGAGGCTTACGCTGCAGCTGGCTTTAGCGAACCTTACGGTGCCTATGGTCCCTATGCTTATGACGCCGCTAATATCATTATTGAAGCTTTGAAACAGGTTGGTCCTGATAAAGCCAAACTGGTTGATGCTATTGCCAACATTAGCTACGAGGGTCTGCTCGGTACAACTACGTTTGACGAGGTCGGCCAGACTGCAAATATTGCCAGCACTATCTTTGTAATTCAGGATGAACAATTCGTAGACTGGGACGACTCCGAATATAAGAGTGGCCAACGAAAGCTGCCTGGCAGCAAATAGTAGCTATAAGATTTAAGAGAAACTAGTTGACTGCTGGCTGGCGATGGCATATTGCCAGCCAGCATAAGATTTAAGGGGGAAAAGGCATGGAATTGCTGATGTCGCAAGTTATAAACGCCATCATGTTGGGCTGTACTTATGCCCTGGTGGCTATCGGGTTCTCCTTGTTTTTTGGGGTTTTAGATATAGTAGTTTTTTGTGCCGGTGATGTAGCTATTGTTGGCGCATTTGCTGTGGCCTTTTTGGTAAGTATACTCGGCCTTTTTGTTGCTTTACAGGGTGCGCTGCCACCTATGATTGCAACTGTTATCATAGTCTTTGTTGCGGCCCTTTTTACTGCTTTGTTAATGGCCCTAATGTACCGCTTGGTTATTAGGCCGCTCGAAGGCAGGAGCGAATTAATGCCATTGCTGAGTACCATTGCCGCCGGCTTTGCTTTGCGCGAAATAATCGGTATTTTTTATCCCGAGGGACGCAACCCCCAGGCCTTTCCGCAAATGCTACCCGAAGGCGTCCTGGCTGGAAATGCAATGCTTTCCTGGCGTAATATCATAATTATTATTGCCACCCTGCTAATTGTTGGCCTGCTTTACTGGTTTGTTAATAAGACCAAGACCGGCTTATCAATCCAAGCAGTTTCCCAGAATAGAGAAGCGGCCGTTATGGTAGGAATCAATTGGCGGTTTATTGTCTATATTACCTTTATTATTGGCGGAGTTATCCTGGGTGTTGGCGGATTTTTGGTGGCTTCATACTTTGATGTAATTCGTTTTGATATGGGTTCCATGTACGGCCTTAAAGGTTTTTGCGCTGCGGTTGTCGGCGGCCTGGGTAATGTCTATGGCGCTATTGTGGGCGGTCTGCTGATAGCTTTTGTAGAAGTTTTCGTTAGCGCTTTTGTACCCGGGGGAACTGCTTATGCCGGTGTGGCTGCATTCTTGATGGTGCTATTATTCATGCTGTTTAAACCAGAAGGTATTATTGGCGAGAAAACTATTGAAAAGGTTTAGGAGGTTGGCCTGTGGGAGGCACAGAAATGAAAACGAAGATAAACGGTACAAATGGAAAAATAATAAGCCTTGCAACCAGCCTTGGTGTTTGCCTTGCCCTATATATCTGCCTTGTTAGTTCACTGACTGCAGCTTTGCTGATACTGGCTCTGGGGCTGGGACTAATAATCTATGGTGAACGCAAGGATAGTATTGAACAAGTATACCTTAGTGTTGAAAAGAATAAACCCATAGTCTTAGGAATAATAGTATTGTTTGTTTTAGTTCTGCCTTTTTTATTGCACAAAAATAACTATTTACTCCATGTTGTTGTTATGGCTGGGATTTATGCAATAGTAGCTTTAGGACTTAATTTCCAGGTGGGCAGCACCGGAATGGTCAACTTTGCTCCGGCAGCGTTGTTTGGCGCGGGGGCCTACGTTTCAGCAATAGCAGCTGTTAAGTTTGGTATCTCACCCTGGTTAGGCATATTACTTGGCATGGTAGGGGCTGCCCTGTTAGGACTTATATTTGGTTTCCCGGCTTTAAAAACACGCGGTTATTACCTGTCTCTGGTTACCATAGCTCTGCAGATAATTTTTACCCAGATGATTGTTAATACAGCTTGGCTCGGTGGGCCAAACGGCATACCGGGAATTCCGCCTTATGAATTAGCCGGCTTTTCTTTTAAACAATCGCTGAAAATCCTGGGATTAACGATCCCTTACCAGATAAACTACATCTATTTGACTTTCATCTTTCTGGGACTAACAGCCCTTGCTGCTTCCCGTTTATATACTTCGCGTACCGGGTTGGCCTGGAATGCTATCGAGCAGGATGAAATTGTAGCAGCGACCCAGGGTATTAATTTAACTAAGGAAAAACTGCTGGCCTTTGCACTGGGGGCAGCTTTCGCCGGCGTGGCAGGTGCCTTATATGCCCATTATACGAGTTTTATCGGGTATGAAGATTTTGATTTCAGCAAGTCTCTAATCTTAATCTGCATGGTTTTGCTGGGTGGAATGGATAATGTATCTGGCGTCACTCTGGGAGCTATTCTGTTAACCATTATCGATGAAAAACTGCGCGATTTTGCTGACTACCGCATGCTGATGTACAGTGTGATTTTAATTACGATTTTGATTACCCGTTCTCAGGGCTTACTTCCCAAGCGTACCCGCAAATATAAAGAAAAAAGTACAGGTATGCCCTGCGTAGGCCAGACGGTAACGATGGGAGGGGAAAGCAGTGGAAGTCTTAAGAACTGAGGCATTGACTATTAACTTTGGTGGTTTAAAAGCAGTAAATGAAGTTGATTTTGTTATTGGCGACGAAGTTGTGGGCTTGATAGGTCCCAACGGTTCGGGCAAGACTACTTTTCTAAACCTTGTCAGTGGCATTTACCGTGCTACCAGCGGGCATGTTCATTTTATGCAGGAGGATATCACTGACTGTGCCCCGCACGAAGTTCGCAGTAAAGGCATAGCCCGCACCTTTCAAACCAACCGCCTGTGTTTGAACTTAAGCGTGCTTGATAATATGCTCCTCGGCCTTCACAGCCGCCAAAAGTCTACCTGGTGGCAGGCCATTTTCCAGCCTTCCCGCTGTCAACAGGAGCTGGAGGATAATATCGAAAGGTGTTTTGAGGTTCTGGCGCATTTTAACCCGGAGTTAATTGACAAGCGTTATGAACCTGTTTCCAAGATACCCCTTATTGACAGGCGGCGAATTGAAATAGCCCGGGCAATTGTGGGTGAACCTAAACTCCTCCTCCTTGATGAACCTACAGCAGGGCTGAATACTGAAGAAACGATGGAAATGATTGACGATATCGGCAGGCTTAGAGAAAGCAAGATGAAAGTCAGCATCATAATCATTGAACACGATATGGCAGTTATATCGCGCATCAGCCAGCGGGTGGTAGTGTTGAATGCCGGTAGAAAAATTGCCGAAGGGACTTTTGAGGAAGTTAGTCAGAATGAAGAAGTACGAACTGCATATCTAGGGGGCTAGGCTATGCTGGAATTACGCAATGTGGATACCAGGTATGGTCAAATACCGATGTTAAGACAGGTAAGTATGAAGGTTGAGGCAGGGGAAGCAGTATGCTTGCTGGGTGCCAATGGGGCTGGCAAGACCACCCTGTTAAAGACCATTTTAGGTATGGTAAAGCCTACTGCCGGGGAAGTAATCTATAACGGGCAGAGAATAGACCATTTACCACCTCATAAAATAATTGCTTCAGGGATAGCTATAGTGCCAGAAAGAGAAGGTTTATTCCCCAAACTCACAGTGGAAGACAACCTTTTATTTGGCGCCTATTACGAAAAGGATAAGGATATAATCAAATCAAGGCTGGAGGAAGCGCTTACTATTTTTCCCAGATTGAAGGAAAGATACCATCAAAAAGCAGGAACTTTAAGCGGCGGCGAGCGCAAGATGCTGGGTATAGCCCGGGCGCTCCTATCCGGGCCGCAACTACTGCTGATGGATGAGCCGTCCCTGGGGCTGGCCCCGGCCACAGTTATTGAAGTATATGACGTAATCGCCCGCATAAAAGCAGAAAAGAATATTACCATCTTATTAATTGAACAAAACGCACAAAAGGCTTTAGAGGTAGTTGAACGGGGTTATGTTATTCAAAAGGGTAGCATAATTCTCGAGGGTTCTACGGAAGAATTACAGGAGAATGAGATAATCAAGGAGTCTTACCTGGCAGTTAATTAGCAGCATGCAGAGCAGAGAGCTCTGTTGTAGAAGAATACCATATAAGGGCAGTTAAAAGACCTGTATTTCCCGGCAATTCTTTAAAAATCACGCCTTGATTTTTTATGGTATAATACAAAGGACAAGGTGTTTAGCATAGAGAAAATAAACAAACGAGGATGAAGTTCATTTAAAATCTAGGAACAAAGGAGGTTGCAAAAATGGCTAAAACTGTTCTAAAAGGCGGACTGGTTATCGACCCGGCAAACAAGATAGAACAGGTTGCTGATGTCTTAATTGAAGACGGCAAGATAGCGCGTATCGAAGCCAACATCGATTGCGAAGCCACAGAAGATATGGAAGTAATTGATGTAAGCGGCAAAGTGGTGGCTCCAGGGCTAGTCGATATTCATGCCCATTTGCGGGATCCCGGTTTCCCGGAACGGGAAGACTTTAAAAGTAGCACACGCTGTGCAGCCATGGGCGGGTATACAACATTAATTGCTATGCCTAATACTGACCCCGTATGTGATCATCCGGTAGTAGCTGAATATGTTATCTCCAAAGGTAATAGGGTAGGCATTGTTAATATCCTTCCCTTTGGCGCTATTACCAAGGGTCAAAAGGGACAAGAGTTGGCGCCTTTCGTAGAATTAGTTGAGGCTGGCTGTGTTGCTTTTTCCGATGACGGTCAACCTGTAACCAATTCGGGGCTGATGCGGGAAGCATTAATAAAAGCCAAGGCACTCAACAAAGTGCTGGCAGTTCACTGCGAGGACCGTACCATTACTGGTGACGGGATTATTAACGACGGCGAAGTCTCCAGACGTCTGGGCCTTAAAGGTATCCCCTACACCTCAGAAGCTGTTATGGTTGCGCGGGATATCCTCCTGGCTGAAGAAACTGGAGGGCAGGTGCATATTTGCCATGTCGGCTGTGCCCGTTCTGTGGAATTAATTCGCGAGGGCAAGAAACGGGGCATTGCCGTATCTGGTGAAGTTATTCCTGCGTATTTAAATAACACCGACGAAGACCTGCAGACGCTGGACGCACGCTTTAAGATAAAACCGCCTTTTGGCAGTAAAAAAGACCAGGAGGCTTTAAAAGAAGGCCTGGTAGACGGCACTATTGAGGTTATTGCTACTGACCACGCACCCTATAACATTGTCGACAAAAAGGACTTTTTTACAGCGCCCTTTGGCCTTATTGCCTTGGAGACTTCTTTGTCCGTTGTGCTGACGGAAATGGTCCACAGCGGCTTGTTAAGCATGTCCGAGGCCATAGCTAAAATGTCCTACAACCCGGCCAAGCTTATCGGCCTGGATAAGGGTACCCTCGGGATAGGCAAAGATGCCGATATTGTAGTAATCGACCCAGATCTGGAGTGGCAGGTTAATGTTAATGAGAGCGAATCAAAGAGCAGAAATTGTCCCCAGCACGGCCGTTGGTTAAAAGGCAAAGCCGTACTGACTATGGTAGCCGGCAAAAAGGTTATGCAGGATGGCAAGATATTAGTTTAAGCCAACTAAAGGTAGAAGCTATCGTTCTCAGATAGTTGTATTAGGAAAACAGGAGAGTGACATGATGTCGAAAGTTGCGGTAATAGCCATCGGGGGGAACTCCCTGATCAAGAGCAAAGAACAGATAGGACTTTATGACCAGTTAGCAACGGTTAAAGAGACCTGTAAGCATATCGCGGAAATGGTTGCTAAAGGCTGGAACGTAGCTGTCACCCATGGCAATGGACCCCAGGTAGGTTTCTTAATTCGTAGAGCCGAACTGGCCGTAGAGGAACTACCAATGATCCCGTTAGAATTTGCCGGAGCTGATACCCAGGGATGCATTGGCTACATGATCCAGCAGTCCCTGATGAACGAATTTAGAGCCCGGGGTATAAATAAAAAAGCCGTAACCGTAGTGACCCAGGTAGTAGTAGACCAAAATGACCCGGCTTTCCAGAACCCCAGCAAACCTATCGGCAGTTTCATGAGCGAAGCCGAAGCCAAACGCCATGCTAAAGAAGACGGCTGGGTAGTAATCGAAGATTCCGGCCGGGGCTGGCGGCGGGTAGTAGCTTCACCTGAACCACAGCGAATAGTGGAGATCGAAGCTATCAAAGAATTGCTAGGGGAAGGCTATGTAGTTATCTGTGTAGGCGGCGGCGGCATTCCAGTTGTTGATAAAGGCGATAAACTGGAAGGAGTTGCTGCGGTGATCGACAAAGATTATGCCTCCTCGTTGCTGGCAAGTGAAATTAAAGCTGATAGCCTGATCATATCTACGGCTGTAGATAAGGTTGCGATAAATTTTGGTAAACCGGACCAAAAGGATCTGGACCGTATGACGGTAGCTGAAGCCGAAGCCTATCTGGCTCAAGGTCAGTTCCCGGACGGGAGTATGGGACCAAAAATCAAGGCTATCATTAGATACCTTAAAGACGGTGGTAGTAGAGGAATTATTACCTCGCCGGCAGCGGTGGTAGCTGCATTAGAAGGTAAAACCGGTACACATGTGGTACCTTAGGAGGGGATGAAAGTGGATTATCAGCTAATTGGCAAAGTAATGCCGCGTAAAGACGGTATAGCCAAGGTCTGTGGCCAGGAAGTGTACGCCAGCGACGTTGTGGTGCCCAACATGATGTATGGGGTAACTTTAAGAAGTCCCCATCCCCATGCTGAAATATTGAGTGTGGACACTTCCGCTGCAGAAGCCATGGGGGCTATTTGCATTACCCCGGAAGAGGTTCCCGAATTCTATTATAATGAACGTACCGTAAGCATTCCTTCACAGACTTATCGTGATCGTTTGGTATTACCGAAGAAGGTTCGTCATGTCGGAGAACCCATTATAGCAGTGGCTGCAGAAACTGAAGAATTGGCCTTTAAGGCCATGAAAGCGATCAAGGTTGAATATAAGGTATTGCCCCCGGTAATGGATCCTGCTAAGGCGATGGAGCCGGATGCCCCGGCCTTGTATGACCATATTTTCCTTGGCGACGAAAAAATCGAAGTAAAAAATAATATTGCCTGTGAGCGAATAATTACTGTTGGCGACCCAGAAGCCGGTTTTGCCAAAGCGGATTTCGTCCTGGAACGTGAATACGAACTGCCCCGGGTTTATCATAACCAGATGGAAACCAAGAGTGTGGTCTGCCGGCCCGAACCAAACGGCGGTATCACTGTATGGTGTACTAC
>JAAYGJ010000274.1 GCA_012727745.1 Clostridia bacterium
ACCATAACTAATGACTATCTAGAAAACCTAGGATACAGAAGTATCTATAAGAGATATTGCCAGTTGTCAAAAGCATTCAACTAATGAACCGCCGGATACGGGCCCGTATGTCCGGTGGTGTGAGGGGCCGGCGAGTAAAATAATTACTCGCCTCCTACTCGATTGTTAGTTTACCAGCGGGCCAGTCCTTCCTGGTAATCATAGATCATTTTGCTGATGATGCCGATGTTGGTAAAGCCCTGGACGTCATCTTCCACCCCTTCGGACAGGACGGTGATAATAAAGGGCCGGGAGCCGAAGACAACCCCTACATCAGAGGGACTGCCCCAGATAAAGCCTTCCTTATGGGCTATAGTAACGCCCTGGGGGATCATCAGTGGAATTCCTTCATTATAAATACCGTTGGCCATGTCATCCAGCAGGCGGCGGCCATCGGGGCTTACTTCAGCAAAATTAAGAGCCGCCTGGACGTAAGTAGCCATATCGCGGGCAGTAGTGTAGTTTTGGCCGTTGGGGAAGACTGTCTGGCCGCCTATACTGCGCATGTAGTTGGCAATGCTGCCTTTTCCGACAAAGCTACGCAGCATATTATAGGCAATATTATCGCTGACGGTAATCGCCTGGGTAGTGAGGGCTCGCAGGGTATACTTGTCCCCATCTCTGGCACTGAACTGCAGGATGCCGCTGCCGCCCTGGTAGTGAGTGGCGCTGTCGTAGGTCAGTTTTTGTTGCCAGTCCAGAATACCTCTGTTTACCAGGTCATTAATGAAGAGCACGGTAGGCAGTTTGATCGTGCTGGCAGCCGGTAAAGGCGTATCAGCATTGATGCCAAAGGTCTGGCCGCTAATCAGGTCCTTGAAATAGACAGCATAAGTGCCCGGTTGACCGGCCAGGTAAGCCTGGACCTGTCGTTGCAGGTCGCTATAGTTGGAAGTTGTAATCCCGTCCGGGATATAAAGGTTTTGCCCGGGGTAAATCAAATCGCCTTCCAAATTATTGCTGGCACGCAAGTTCTCAACACTGAGGCCAAACTTCTGGGCGATGAGCCAGAGAGTATCGCCTGCTTTGACCTGGTAGCTGGCGCCGTAGGCCACCAGCGGGAACACAACCAGGGAGACGAGGGCTAAGATAATAGCTAATAAGCGAAAGCGGGAATTGCGAAACATAGAAGCACCTCCATAAGATTTTAATAAGGACTGCCCCTTTCTATTAAAACATAAAAGTAACAGTAAAAAAGCAAGAAAGTATTGGTATTAACAGCGTAAATTCTAAGGTAATACTTGCAGTTATTGCCTTTTAAGTCCCTTCCCCTCCCTTGCCGCTAAAGGTTGGCTGTTATTTATGCTTGCCTGGCACAAAACACAACTATAACAATAATTAATAATAGGCATAAAGGATTTTTGCACAGATTGTTGTATATCTTTTATAGTGCGGGTGAATATATGGGGTTCAGATTACGGCAGGAGGTATGTTTTGAAATGATAGGTTTTTAATGGGGTAGTAGTGCTATTATTGCCAAAGTGTAAACAGGGCAAGGAGGTAAAGAAGTGAGGCATAAAAATCTACTAATAATCATTACCGGGGC
This sequence comes from Clostridia bacterium, assembly GCA_012727745.1. GTDB lineage: Bacteria > Bacillota > DSM-521 > Neomoorellales > Neomoorellaceae > JAAYGJ01. The sequence goes on from JAAYGJ010000274.1 coordinate 1,586, forward strand.
AGTGTTTGGTTTTTTTGGCGCTATGCTGGTTAAATATGGTAACCCGGCCAATATGGGCTATTGCATTGCTTGTTTTTTACGTGATATTACAGGGGCACTCGGCCTGCACCGGGCCGGCGTGGTCCAGTATATCCGCCCGGAAATTATTGGCCTGGTGCTGGGAGCTTTTGTGGCTGCCTTATTTGGCCGCGAGTTCAAGTCCCGGGGCGGTTCAGCGCCAACTATTCGTTTTGTTCTGGGGATGTTGATGATGATCGGCGCCCTGATGTTCCTGGGCTGTCCCTTAAGGGGCATCCTGCGTTTTGCCGGCGGTGACTTGAACGGGCTGGTCGGCCTGTTAGGTTTGGTAGCAGGCATTGTGGTAGGGGCGGAATTTTTAAAGCGGGGTTATAATCTAGGGAAGGCTATTGTAAGCCAGTCC
>JAAYGJ010000275.1 GCA_012727745.1 Clostridia bacterium
AAAGACTGGCTTGCTATTTCTGGTGGCCGTGGGGAGCATATTATCCCAAAAAGAGGAACATCCCGAATAACAAGCAGGTGGTTATAGTAGCTTCGTCTGCTGCTCCTGGAATCATCCGTTTTTTCACGGGGATGGTCAAGCAGCTTAAGCAGATTGCAGAATGTCTTGGAGCAAAAAATGTTAACTTGATTTTTGTTGGTTTGTCTGCAATAAAGCCCCAGCAAGAACTCGACAATCGGACTAGGGCCAAAGCCCGTCGGCTAGGAAGAAAACTGGTTTCCTAGAACCATAGGCCACCTGCTCCTCCGGGGACTGTTCCTCTGCTCCTTAAAATCATCGAAAAATGGCATAGGAACCCTCAATTCTGGGTGAATGTGGACGGCAGGATGAAGCCGTTTTTTGGTGCTTCCGGCAAGCGGGAGCCGAAGTGGAAGAGGAGAGATTATGATATAGGAATGGGATTTGATTTTGGCGGTATGTGCCTTGACAGATGGCTAAATTATAATTAATATCAATATAGTTACAAATATATAAAAAAATGGAAGGTGGTGAGTTGTTAGGCAATAGCAGTGACAGGGCAGGGCAGCATTATTCGTTGTGTACGATGACGAAAGGAGGATGGGCATGGCTAGGAATGGCTGGCAGCTCGCAAGGTGGACTTTGGGATTTATTTTGATACTGGTGCTTTCTTTCGCACTGGCAAGTGCTGCTTTTGCTGAAGTGACGCGGGTGGAAATAACTGAACGCGTTCTCTTTGCAGATGGGAAAAGTTTCGGGAATGTTGGTCAATACGAACGTATTAAAGGAAAGTTGCATTACGCTGTAGATGTTAACAATCCCTATAACAAGCAGATTGTGGATTTAGAGCTTGCTCCTCGCAATGAGGATGGAGAGGTGGAGTTTTCGGGTGACTTTATTCTCTTAAAGCCCGTGGACCTATCCAAAGGTAATCACCGACTATTATACGAGGTAAATAATCGTGGCAGGTTGTTAGCGCTGGGGTACTATAATGATGCCTTGTTGACCAATGACCCAATTACTGAAGCAGACGCTGGCAATGGTTTTTTGATGCGAGAAGGTTATTCTATTCTTTGGAGTGGGTGGAACTGGGATGTAATGCCGGGTGACAACCGCCTGCAGATTGAATTACCTATTGCTACCAATAATGGCGAAACGATTACGCAGTTAATTAACGCCGAGCTTGATGTTCTTAACGCACCCAGTAAAGTGCAAAAGTTTGCTTGGGGTAATAGCCGTTGCTACGAGGTCGTCGATCCGCTGGACAACAGTACGGCTACACTTACTGTACGCGATGATCCTATGGGAGAACGCACGGAGATTCCACGGGATAAATGGCGGTTTGCTATTATTGATGAAAATGGGCAGGTTGTTCCCGATACGACTAGCGTTTACTACGAGGATGGTTTCCAGCCCGGTAAAATTTATGAGCTGCTTTATATTGCCAAGGACCCGCGCGTTGTGGGGTTAGGCCTGGCTGCTATCCGTGACGCCATCTCCTTCTTCCATTTTGAGGCGCAGGATCGCTACGGAAACCTTAATCCCCTGGCAGTTGTGGACAGCAATGGAAACCTTACCGCTGATCCAAAGTATGCTTACATTCATGGCTTGTCCCAATCGGGCCGGGTAACCACCCATATGATCTGGCAGGGGTTCCATGTTGATGAAAAAGGCCGTATGGTATTCGAGGGTGCGCGGCCTCATGTGGCCGGCGGTGGCAAGGGAGGCTTTAATTTCCGCTTCGCCCAGACTACCCATCATCCTAGCCATATTGAGGGCAATTACTTCCCGGCAGATTACTTCCCCTTCAACTACAACCCGCAAGTAGATCCCGTTAACGGTCAGAGGGGTGATGTCTTAGAGGTAGCTAAAAAATTGGGGAAAATCCCTAAGATTATTGTAACTAACCACGAAGCGGAATATTGGACTCGCGCTGCATCGTTGATCCACACCGATGTAGACGGTTTATTTGACGCGGAACCCCATGAGAATGTGCGTATGTACATGGTTAATGGAGCTCAGCATAGTAATACCAACGCTACTACACGGTCGCGTCCCAATTGGGAGCATTCCGGGACTACGGTTGACCCGCGCCCTGTCGGTCGTGCCCTGCTTAAGGCCCTGGATCGCTGGGTTTCCCAGGGTATAGAGCCGCCCCCGTCCGCTGTGCCCAGAATTGATCGTGGCGAGTTGATTTCCGTAGAGCAGCACCAACGCTTCTTCCCCTCTATTCCCGGTGCACGACATCCCGGCACCTTGCTCCAACCGCCGCGAGTAGACTACGGTGATCGCTTCTGGACCGAGGGTATCCAGGACAATGTGCCGCCGAAATATTTCGGTCCACCCTACCGGACGCTTGTGCCAAACTATGATCCTGATGGCAATGGTATTGGCGGAATACGGCTTCCGGACCTAACGGTTCCGCTGGGTACCTACCAGGGCTTCAACCCACGCAAGGAAGAAATTGGTGCGCCCAATTACTTGTCCCGTTTTGACGGTTCTTTCTGGATGTTTCCTTTAACGGAAAAAGAGCGGGTTGAGAAAGGTGACCCACGACTTTCCATTCAGGCTCGTTACCCGAGCAAGGAAGCTTATGTTGAACAGGTGACTGCTGAAACCAGGAAATTGGAAAAACAGGGTTTCTTACTCAAGGAGGATGCGGATCTAATTATTGAACGGGCTAAAAAGATGGTATGGCCCCCGGTGCCAATCGATGAATATCCGTATTGGAAGTTGGAAAAATAAGTAACAGTGAATTCTATAAAACGGCGGGTGCGATGTTAAGACCCGCCGTTTTGTTTGGAAGGAAACACTAGCGCCTCGGGGGTATTATGCAATATCTCAAGGTCGAAACACAATAGCGAGGCAGTATATCTTGTTGATGTTGACCCGGGATTATGCTACCATAGTGCCTGAAGTGGCAAATGATGTATATACGGCCGCTATTAACAATTACAAAGTAGGGATAAGATGTCTGAGGTGGAACGGGTGCGCCGTTACCTGGCGCAGTTTCCTTACCGTATTGAAATTTACGAGTTTGATGAAAGCACCCGGACGGCCGAACTGGCTGCCCGGGCTGTAGGTGTAGAAGTTGGCCAGATTGCCAAGTCCATACTGTTTCTTGTCGGTGAAGAGCCGGTCATGGTGGTGACTTGCGGGGATGTTAAGGTCAGCCAGAGCCGATTAAAACAGCACCTGGGGGTTAAAGGGAAGTTCAAGATGGCTGATGCAGAAGCCATTGCAGCTATTACCGGTTTTCCACCGGGCGGAGTCTGTCCATTCGACTTACGGCAAAAGGTGCGGATACTTATTGATAAAAGCCTTAAACGTTTTCCGGTAGTATACATAGCCGCCGGCAGCCCCCAGTCAGCAGCGCCGGTAACTGTAGAACAGCTCCTGGATATAACCGGGGGCGAGCTTTGCGATTTATGCCAGAGCCAGTCAGTTAAAACAACTGTCACCAATGAATTCTCTTAATATGGAATTTTTAGGGACTGTTTCTTCTTCCTCTTCACCTGTTTCCAGGAAATATCCAAGGAATATCAACAGCCTTTTTGCTTCCAAGCTAGCAGGGCTGTCGGCAGGTATTTCCTGCAGCAGGGGTTCGGCATATTTTTTTAATATACACATCTCGTATACAAGCTCTGAATTAAACATGATATCTGCTTCTTCCTGAAAAGGGAAGATATTTTTTTCTTCGCCTGCTCTCACCCGGGGCCAGCCAAGGATTGTAGCTTCGGCGCTGCGGCCCCGGTATTTATAATCTATAACAATTCTTCTGATCAATCTGGCGTCGGTTGTTGGTATGCGGTTATGTTTATCGATATTGAGTTGGGTTAAAGCGCTGATATATATCTTATATTTATTTTGCCTGGGAATGGAGCTGGTTAAAACTTCATTTAAGCCGTGGATTCCTTCGATTAGCAGAATGGAATCAGGTTCCATTTTGTACTTTTTGCCGTTCCACTCGCGCAAGCCGGTAATGAAATTAAATTGGGGTAATTCAATTGT
>JAAYGJ010000276.1 GCA_012727745.1 Clostridia bacterium
ATTTAGACGAGCTGCCCTGAGCAGCGGCGGAGTGGAGGTAGTGCAGAAAACATGGTCGCTAGCCAGGTAACAGACAGCAGTTTTGCGAATATTCCCGGGCCGGTTCACGGCGGCGATTGGCAGGGTGCGGTTGAACGATACGGTTGGCAGCCTGATGAAATTTTTGATTTTAGCGCTAACATTAACCCTTTAGGTGTACCGGAAAGTGTGCTGGAAGTTTTACAGTCTAACCTTAAGGCAGTGGAACGTTATCCCGATCCAGCCTGCCGTCAATTAAAAAAGGCCCTGGCAACTTACCTGGAATTGGAGCCGGAAATGATTATAGCTGCCAACGGGGCGGTAGAGTTAATATATCTTTTCTGTCAAACTTATAAGCCGCGCCGGGTGCTTGTAGTGGAACCTACCTTTGGTGAATACCGTCACGCTGCCCGGGTGTGCGGTGCAGAGGTAGTTGATATAAAATTAAAGCCGGCTGCCGGTTTTGTCCTGGACCTGGTTTGCTGGCAAAAAAAATTAGCAGGTGTAGAGCTGGCTTTTTTGTGCAACCCCAATAACCCTACCGGTCAACTCTTAGAAGCAGACTTATTGCAGGCGCTAGTAGCGACATGCCAAAAACAGGGTGTTTTTTTGTTAATTGATGAATCATTCCTTGATTTCGTTCCTGGCTGGCGGCAAATAACTTGTGCCCCTGAGGCTGTTAACGGTAAGGGCGTTTTTATTATCCGCTCCCTTACTAAAATATTTGCTTTGCCGGGCCTGCGTTTAGGTTTCGGCATAGCTAGCCCCGAAATTATTCGCGTGTTGGAAAATAGGCGCCAGCCCTGGAGCGTTAACATTCTCGCCCAAATGGCCGGCGTAGCGGCCTTGGCTGATGACAATTACTTAAAAGCGAGTAGAGAACTTATCAGGCAGGAAAAAGAATATTTATATCAGGAGTTAGCCAGCCTGAAAGGATTAAATCCCTTTTATCCCGAAGTAAATTACATCTTGACCGATATCTCGGCAAGTGGCTGGACAGCCCCGCGCCTGGCAAATGCCCTGGCCAGGGAAAAAATTCTGATCCGTGATTGTTCGTCATTTGTTGGTTTAGGGCCAGGTTTTATTCGCACAGCCGTACGGGGGCGGCAAGCCAATGAAAAGCTTTTAACTGCCTTGCAGTTTTATCTTTAATTTAGCTTTTATTAATATATTGGAGGGTGCTTCATGCAGGCCACGAGGGTTTACCTGGTGCGCCATGGTGAAACCGAATGGAACAACCTGGGCCGTTATCAGGGGCATTCTGATATAGCGCTGAGCTCCAGAGGGCGGCGCCAGGCTGAGTTGCTCAGCCAGCGTTTTGAAAAGGTGCACCTTGATGCTGCCTATGCCAGTGACCTCAAACGGGCGCGGGAAACAGCAATAACGATTGTCGCTCCCCATAACCTGGAAGTAAAGCTAGAAGCCGGTTTGCGGGAAATAAACTTTGGCGCTTGGGAAGGCTTGAGTTACCAGGAAATTATTGCCGCTTTTCCGCAGGAATGGGAGGAATGGCGCTATGATCCGGCTAACCGGGCGGTACCTGGTGGTGAAAGCTTCCAACAGGTAAAAGAAAGGGCCCTGGCAGTATTTAATAAAATCGTTGCTAAGGAAAAAGGTCGTAATATACTTCTAGTTGCCCATGGAGGATGTTTGCGAGCGTTAATTTGTTCTATACTTGGCTTGGATTTAAGTGCTGTCTGGCGATTTCGCCTGGACAACACCGGCGTCAGCGTGGTAGACTGTTACAATGAAAATAAAATTCTGGTGCTGTTAAATGATACTCATCATCTTGAACTGCTGGCCGGTCCGGATTAAGGCCCTGTTTTATAAACCTGGCTAAAAGGCAGCTGTTGGAGGCAAACTACCTCCAGGAGGTGCTTCGCCATGAAACCTACATTCAAGCCCTCGCGGGCACCATGGAGTACTCAGCCCAGCCTGAAGGAAATGACCAGGGAAGTCGGGATAGATTTTGACCGTTTTATCGACGGGTTGGTCGCTAACCGTTCGGATACCGAATTAGCAGCTGAATTTAATGTCGACCCCCAGATTATCTATCGCCTGCGGGACCATTTTGAACGTTATGGGATACATTCTATCATGGGGCAGGACTGATAAGCCGGAATACCCGGCGTATATTTTTGTGCTGCGTGCCTGCTGGAAGCATATGACTTTTCAGCTGGTTTGTATTTAGTTATAATGTCATTAATGACAGGAGGAGAAGATTTGGCAAAGAATGTCGCAGGGTCTAAAGAAAGCCTGGGTGTGTTCCTGGCGATTGTATCAGCAGCTGCTCTGGGGGCTGAGTCGATAGCGGCTAAACTGGCTTATGCCGGCGGCGCCAATATTTTGACTATCCTGGCAATCCGTTATTTGCTGGCTGCCTTATTATTTTGGGGGGTATTATTTACCCGCCCCGGGCTGCAAAAGCCGGCTGGCGCTACGCTGGGCTGGTTGACTTTTGTGGCGTTAAGCGGGCAGGGGACCACGGTATTATTACTCTTTTATTCATTTCAATACATTCCGGCAGCGGTAGCTATACTTTTTTTCTATGTTTTTCCGGCAGTGGTAACTCTTCTGGCGGCTATCTTTTTGCGGGAAGCGTTAACTAAAGCCAAGCTACTGGCATTAGCAATTACCTTTTGTGGCTTGATAATTATCCTGGGTGTTCCCGGTAGCAACCTGGATACAAGGGGTGTCATAGCTGCCTTGTTAGCAGCCTTGACCAATGGGTATTACATAGTTGGTCAGACCAGGCTCCTGAAGGAAGTGAACCCCCTGGTTTACAATGCTTATATGACTTTGACAATAGGTTTAGGTTTCTTGTTGCTAGCCCTAACTTCCGCCAGTTTTAACCTGGATTTTAATTTGCAGGCCTGGCTGGCCATTGCTGTTTTGATTCTTGTTTGTACCGTGCTGGCCTTCGTCGCCATGGCCTGGGGTTTGGTATTGATCGGCGCCTCTAGGGTAGCAATTATATCAACGGTTGAACCAATAGTGACAGCTATTTTAGGTTATCTTATCCTGGGCGAACTATTAAAACCCGGCCAGGTGCTGGGGGGTCTAATTATTTTGGCCGGTGTTGCCTGGCTGCAGATAAGCGGCAGGAGGCCCCAATCGACGCAATCGGCATTAGATAAATTAGATACTGGTAGAAACTAAAGGGCGAGTGTTACTTAAAATCTCGTCACGGGGTTTGCTTGAGCTAAGCGCCAGAGCGGCAGCGAAAACACTGACATTTCTAGCGTCAATCATGATTGGATAACTGGCAATAGTGACCTGGCTTGTGCTATAATAACGAAATAACTCATTATGCTTAAGGGGGCTTTTATCCTTGGAAGATAGAATAATAGCTGACGGGTTGACTTTTGATGATGTCCTGTTACTACCGGCTGATTCTGATGTATTGCCGCAGGAAGTAGATATAAGCTCCTATTTTACCCGCAGGATACGCCTTATGACACCTCTGGTCAGTGCCGCTATGGATACTGTGACCGAAGCGAGAACGGCGATCAGCATGGCCCGCGAGGGCGGCATCGGCGTAATTCATAAGAATATGTCTATTGAGCGTCAGGCCAAAGAGGTAGATCGGGTCAAGCGTTCTGAACATGGAGTTATTTCTGATCCTATATCTTTAACCCCGGACCAGCCAGTGCGCAAAGCTGTGGATTTAATGGAGCATTACCATATATCAGGCGTGCCCATTACTGTAAATGGAAAGCTGGTAGGTATTATTACTAATAGGGATATCCGCTTTGAGGACAATTACTCGCGTCCTATTAGTGAAGTGATGACCAAGGACAACCTGGTAACTGCTCCGGTGGGTACTACTTTGAATGAAGCTATGGCAATTTTGCGTAAGTACAAAATCGAAAAACTCCCTTTGGTGGATAAAGACAATAATCTCAAAGGCTTGATTACAATTAAAGATATTGAGAAGACGCGTCGTCATCCTCAAGCTTCTAAAGATGAGCAGGGGCGTTTGCGAGTAGCAGCTGCCGTCGGTACAGGGCCTGACACTATGCCCAGGGTAGAAGCTTTGGTAGGAGCGGGAGTAGATGTAATCGTAATAGACACAGCCCACGGGCAGGCTCGCAGTGTGGTAGATACTGTGCGGCGGATCAGAACTGCTTTCCCGGACGTTGAACTGGTTGCCGGCAATGTAGCTACAGCAGAAGGGGCCCGTACCCTTTGTGAAGCGGGAGCTGACGCAGTCAAGGTCGGGGTGGGGCCCGGCTCCATTTGTACTACCAGGGTTATAGCCGGCATTGGCGTGCCCCAGATTACGGCTATTATGGAGTGTGCCCGGGCGGCAAAAGCTTATGGAGTGCCGGTAATTGCCGATGGTGGTATCAAATACTCCGGTGACATTACTAAAGCTATTGCTGCTGGCGCCAGTACCGTAATGATCGGCAGTCTCCTGGCGGGAACAGAAGAAAGCCCGGGTGAAATAGAAATATTTCAGGGCCGCAGCTTTAAAAGCTATCGTGGCATGGGCTCCCTGGCAGCTATGAAAGAAGGGAGTAAAGATCGTTATTTCCAGGCAGAGGCCGAAAAATTAGTCCCGGAGGGCATCGAAGGCCGGGTGCCATATAAGGGCCCCCTGGCAGAGACCATCTTCCAGCTGATAGGCGGTTTGCGGGCCGGTATGGGTTACTGTGGCGCTCGCAATATTGCTGAACTACAGACCAAGTCGCGGTTCATTAGAATTACCCCTGCCGGTCTGAGGGAGAGCCATCCCCACGATGTTATGATTACCAAGGAAGCGCCGAACTACCGCATTTAGGTAAGAGTGAAATATGCAGCCTGATAATAGCTCATTCCGGAGGCTTTATGATTTACCGCTACCTTCTTTTGGATTTGGACGGCACGCTTCTGCCAATGGATACTGATAGTTTTATCCGGAAATACCTTGAAGCTATCGCTGCCCGCTTGCAGCCTTACCTGCCACCGCAGGAGTTTATTGTTCACCTGCTGGCCGCTACCGAAACTATGGTCAGGAACAAAGATCTCGAACTTACCAATGAAGAGGTCTTTATGGCTGATTTTTTTAGGCGTAGCAACTTAAAACCAGCAGAAATCTTACCCGTTTTTGATAGCTTTTACAGGGAGGATTTTCCTTGCCTGGTCTGCCATACCAGCCCGACTTCTCTGGCTCCGCAAATATTGGCCCAGGCCTTAAAATGCAATCTGGAATTAATTATTGCTACCAATCCGGTATTTCCCCGCATTGCCATTGAGGAGCGGATGCGCTGGGCCGGGGTGGATAATTTCCCCTTCCGGCTGGTGACTACTTATGAAAATATGCATTTTTGCAAGCCTTTGCAGGAGTACTACAGTGAAATATTAGCTTATCTAGGCGCGCAACCGGAACATTGTTTAATGGTTGGCAATGATGTTGAGGAGGATATGATAGCAGCGGAATTAGGAATCCATACTTACCTGGTAGATGATTATTTAATTAATCGCTCGGGAAGGCCGGTACAGAGCCATTATCAGGGCTCACTCGAAGACTTTTTGGCTTTCTTAAGGGGGATGTCAGACAGTCTGTGAAATAATAACCATACTTAACACAACCCGGAAGGAGGTTTTTAATATATGTCGAACTTATACACAAAGAAGTTTACAGGCAGGAGCGGGCGGCGATTGGCTTACCGTCTGGCCTACGGCTGTGACCTTATGGAAGCTCTGCAGGCAATAGTAGAGGACAGCCAGGTACGTTTCGGGTCCATTAACTTTTTAGGCTCAGTGCTGCGAGCAAAACTCGGTTATTATCAGATGCATGAAAAACGCTGGCTAACTTTGGAACTGGACAAAGCCATGGAGATTTTAAGCGGTTTGGGTAATGTATCATTAAAGGATGACAAACCATTTGTTCATGCACACCTTACCCTGCTGGACAGCGAAGGAAAAGTCCATGGCGGCCACTTACTGCCAGGCTGCACCGTTTTTGCCGGGGAAGTTTTTGTTGATGAAATTGATATTGAGACGCCGCCAAGGCGGGTTTATGATCCGGTGACAGGTTTAACTCTCTGGGAATAGTATGGACTATGGCCCGGAAGAATAATATGTTACTGGGGAGGTGGAGCAAGTGTTAATACCAATAAAGGTTAAGCAGCTGGTAGTAGATCAGACCTTAAACCCTGTAGTATTGCTGAGTGATCAGGAAGAGTCTCAAGTGTTGCCAATTTGGGTGGGACCACTTGAAGCTCAAGCGATCGCTTTAGCTATGCAAGGCATCCTAACTCCACGGCCCCTTACCCACGACCTGATGCGTTCTATATGTGAAAACCTGGGGGTAGAGTTGAGCCGGGTTTTACTCCAGGATATACGCGACGGTACTTATTATGCTGAACTTTATCTCCGCCAGGGGGATAAAGAAATAGTTGTTGATGCCCGGCCCAGCGATGCTATTGCTCTGGCACTACGAACCAATGCACCTCTTTATATGACAGAAAAGGTAGCAGCCTATACAGTAAGCATTGACGATTTAGTAAATACAGAGCAGGCGGAGACAGAAGAATTACAGCAAATGCTGTCTGATGACTCTCCTGATGAAAACAAGAAAAACTTGCATTAAGGAAGCCAACAATCCCGGCGGCGAACAGCGACCGGGATTGTTTGTAGTCAGGGTTGCGAAACGTTATAATTATGTATTAGAGAAAAGACTCCTCTGTTATTCTGTTTAGCTTAATATATTCACTGCGAAAGGGGTCCAGTTTTTGCAAAACCCTGAAGGATATTTCAAGATTATAACCTATGGTTGCCAGATGAATCAAAGGGATAGCGAAATGATGGCTGATCTGCTTGAAGCGGCGGGCTATGAGCCGGTTGCTGAGCTAGAGGCAGCCGATGTCATTATCCTGGATACCTGTTGTGTGCGGGAAAAAGCTGAAAATAAAGTCTATGGCCAACTGGGACAGTTGGAACGGTTAAAAAGCGCCAGGCCAGAGCTGATCATTACCGTAGCCGGATGTATGGTTCAGCAGCCGGGAGCGGCTGAAAAAATACGCAGGCAGGCGCCTTACGTTGACTTGCTGCTTGGGACCCATAACCTTACCGAATTACCCCAGCTTATAGCTGAAGTTAGAGAAACGCGCCAGTCCCGGGTGGCTGTGCAAGAGGAGGCCGGCCCGGTAAGGGAAGATTTACCCCGGCGCCGGGCTAGGGGGAGCCAGGCTTTTGTAACGATTACCTATGGTTGTAATAATTATTGCAGCTATTGCATTGTCCCTTATGTCCGTGGGCCTGAAAGAAGCCGGCAGCCGGAAGATATTTTAGAAGAAATAATGGAACTTGCTGCCCAAGGGGTTACTGAAGTAACCTTGCTGGGGCAGAATGTCAATTCCTATGGACGTGATTTAGGGAAGGATATTGACTTTGCCGGCCTGTTAAAAAAGGTTAATGAGGTTGAACAGTTACGCCGTATCCGTTACATGACTTCCCATCCCCGGGATTTTACCCCGGAGCTGATAAAAACTCTTGCTGGTTTAGAAAAAGTGTGCGAACATGTTCACTTGCCCGTTCAGGCTGGTAGCAACAGGATTTTAGAGCTTATGAACAGGGGCTACAGCAGAGAATATTACCTGGAGCTGGTTGCCAGCTTGCGTCGCTATATTCCCGGGGTTAGTCTGACTACTGATCTGATTGTGGGTTTTCCGGGTGAAAAAGAAGAAGATTTTGCTGCCACCCTGGATTTGGTAGCCAAAGTGCAGTATGACAACGCCTTTACTTTTATGTATTCACCGCGAAAAGGTACAGTGGCTGCTAGCTTACCGGACCAATTGCCGTTGGAAATAAAAAAGGAACGCTTAAAGCGTTTGATGGAACTGCAGAACCAAATCAGCTTAACCAAAAATGAAGCATTAGTAGGTGAAGAAATAGAAGTTTTGGTTGAAGGTCCTAGTAAAACCGACCCTACCAAGGTAAGCGGCCGTACCCGTACGAATAAGCTGGTTATCTTTCCAGGTGGCCCGGAATTAACTGGTCGTTACGTAAAAGTTAAGCTGACCAAAGCGCAGACCTGGTTGTTAAAAGGGGAATTAGTAGGTGGCTAAAGAACAGGCATTAACTCCCATGTTGAAACAGTACCAGCAGATTAAAGCCCAGCACAGTGAGAGCATCCTTTTTTTCCGTCTGGGCGATTTTTATGAAATGTTTTATGACGATGCGGTGGTGGCAGCCCGTGAACTAGAACTGGTCTTGACTTCAAGGTCAAATGTACCTATGTGCGGTGTCCCCTGCCATGCTGCTGATAACTATCTTGCTCGCCTGATAAATAAAGGTTATAAGGTAGCTATTTGCGAACAGGTTGAAGATCCCCGTAAAGCAAAAGGCTTAGTCAGGCGGGAAGTAACGCGGGTTGTAACTCCGGGAACAGTTATTGACGAGAAGGCATTACCGGGCAAAAGTAATAATTACATCGCAGCGATTATCAGCGAGTTGCCGCGCTGGGGCCTGGCCTGGGCGGATGTTTCTACAGGGGAATTCTTTACAAAACTATGCCGGGATGCTGAAGAACTTACTGACGAGTTAGTCAGAATAATGCCGGCAGAATTTTTATTGCCGCCGGAATTAAGCGAGGATGGTTCATTTTGCCGCCGCTTGCAGTTATATAGTCCGGGAATAATAACTTCTTGGACCCTTGCCTCCGACCTGAATGCTGCCAGAAAGCAGTTGCAAGACCATTTCGGTGCGGACATAGCGATCGATGCTCTGCCTCCGGCTACCTGCCTGGCCGCAGCATTGCTGATGGATTACTTGCTAGCGACCCAACGTAATTCTCTGGCACATCTGCAAGCTCCGCAGGTAACCACCGCCAGATATATGCCCCTTGATCCGGCTACCCGGCGTAACCTGGAACTGGTGGCAGCCGGCCGTGACCTAAAGCGGGAGGGCTCTTTGTTATGGGTCCTGGATAAAACCGTGACTGCTATGGGTGCCCGTACTTTGAAACGCTGGCTGGATCATCCCCTGTTGGAAGTAGATATAATTAATTGCCGTCAGCAGGCGGTTGGAAAACTGGTAGAAGATTTTATGCTGCGCCAGGCTTTGCGGGAAAAATTGCAGGCTGTGCGTGACCTTGAACGTTTAGCCGGACGGGTAGCTTATGGTACGGCGGGAGGCCGGGAGCTACAGGCTTTACGGGCCTCACTGGCAGTTGTCCCGGCAGTTAAGGAGTTGCTGGACGGGATTCAGGAAGATTTAATAATTGCCATTCAGCAGCAGCTTGATCCCCTCGACGAAATAGTAGACCTATTAGGACGGGCTCTAGTGGACAACCCCCCGGCCGGTATCCGTGACGGGGGAATAATCCGTCCTGGTTATAATGAAGAGGTCGACAGTTTGCGCCAGGCAGCAGCTCATGGGCGGGAATGGATTGCAAATCTGGAAGCAGAAGAAAGACAGAGGACAGGTATAAAATCATTAAAAGTAGGTTTTAACCGGGTTTTTGGCTATTATCTGGAGGTTACGCGACCAAACCTGTCCCAGGTACCACCTGATTACGAACGCAAACAATCGCTGGCCAATGCAGAGCGCTTTGTTACTCCACGCCTCCAAGAACTGGAACGCAAAGTGCTGGGGGCTGAAGAAAAACTTATTGAGCTTGAATATGATTTATTACAGGAATTGCGGCAAAAAGTAATGGCAGTGTTGCCGCGTATCCAAAGAACTGCCCGGGCAATAGGAGTTCTGGATGCCCTCCTTTCCCTGGCAACCGTTGCCGTCGATAATAATTATATTTGCCCGCAGGTACATATGGGCAAGCTGATCATAATCAAACAGGGGCGTCACCCGGTTGTTGAGCTGGTAGCTAGTCCAGGTGCCTTTGTCCCAAATGACACATACCTGGATCAGGAGCAGCGCGTGCACATTATAACCGGTCCCAATATGGCCGGCAAATCTACTTACATCCGTCAGGTAGCCCTGATTGTCTTAATGGCCCAGATTGGCAGTTTTGTGCCGGCGGCAGAAGCCCAGATCGGCCTGGTAGACAGGATTTTTACCAGAGTCGGTGCTGCCGATGATCTCTTTGCTGGCCAGAGTACTTTTATGGTAGAAATG
>JAAYGJ010000277.1 GCA_012727745.1 Clostridia bacterium
AAGTTATACTATATGATAGATTGTTACCGCTTCATCCTTTATAATAAACTCCGGGGATAATTATTTTTCGGTGATGTTCGCCAGATATTCTCATTTTTGTACTATACCTGTATAAAATAACTAATTGCCGGATACATTATATCTGGAAGGTGGAAGATAAACCTGCCGCCCGCTTCGTCACCGTGCGGATAGCTTGACCAGCGAAGAGTTCTTCCACCTTCTTTTTTGTTTTCTACAATGCAAAGCCAGTTGGAATAAAAATCCGCCGGAACTGAATTATGGCATAACGGTCAGTCATGCCGGCAATATAATCGCAAACGCGGCGTTCCAGACTATCTTGCGGGTCGACCGCCGGCGGTAAGTGCTCCGGATGCTCCAGGTAATAATGATAAAGTTTTTGCAACATGCATTTGGCCTTGCCTTCCTGAAGTTTGGCCGGAGAGTCAATATAAACCTTGGCAAAAAGAAATTGGCGCAAGCTATCAGTAGCCTGCTGCACTTCCTGACTCATAGTTATATACCCCTGCTGCCAGCTGTTGCGGATTAAATCTGAAACCATAGTATTTATGCGCTGGCTATGGCTCTGGCCTAAAACCGCCAGGCAGTCAGCAGGAAGTTGCTCCTGGGTGATAATTCCTGCCCGCAGGGCATCATCAATGTCATGGTTGATGTAGGCAATCCGGTCGGCGTAGCAGATAATATTTCCTTCCAGGGTAACAGGTTTAACCGGCCCGGTATGACAGGCAATCCCATTGCGTACTTCCCAGGTAAGATTAAGCCCTCGACCATCTTCAAGTTTTTCAACCACACGCAAGCTTTGCTGGTTATGTTTAAACCCGCCCGGCACTACCTCATTTAAAGCTTCTTCGCCGGAATGGCCAAAGGGTGTATGGCCAAGGTCATGGCCCAGGGCAATTGCTTCAGTAAGATCTTCATTGAGACGCAGGGCCCGGGCAATTGTCCTGCTGATCTGCGCTACTTCAAGGGTATGAGTAAGCCGGGTACGGTAGTGATCGCCTTCAGGAGCAAGAAACACCTGGGTTTTATGCTTTAAGCGCCTGAATGCCTTGCTGTGAATAATACGGTCGCGGTCGCGCTGGTATTCGGTTCGGACCGGGCAAGGCTCCTCCGGCCGCTGACGGCCACGGCTACGGCTGCTTAAACTGGCTAAATGGCTTAAAGTTTCTTCTTCGCGGCGTTCGGCCTCCAACCGCAAGAGCACAAACCCTGCCCCCTGCTTACTTCCTTAAAGTCATCGTGGCGGCCGCTACTTCAGCCAGGCGCTGTCCAATAAGGCGCACTCTTTTTATAGCATACTCATCCTGGTCAGCAGGCGCGTGACTACAGGCCCCCTGGTGCCCGCAATCGGCATCTCTATATCCATCGCCAACAATCAACATCCCCTGGACTAACATCATATCAAACAATGCCTTGATGGTCGTTTCCTGCCCGCCAAAGCGGCTGGCCCCTACGGCAACTGCCGCGCCGGGCACATTATAAAGGGCTTTCTCCTTTCGTAAAATACGGCTCTTATCCCAAAAAGCCTTAAGCTGGGCTGAAACAGTGCCAAAGTAAACCGGACTGCCCAGGATGAGGCCGTCAGCCTTGCGGAGCAGGTCATAAGCCTCGCCCAAAGGGTTATCACGAGAACAGTTCCCTTGACAGGGATTGCTGCATTGGATACAGTAAGGGGTTTTCTGGCCAGCTAAACTATCGCTAACATTTATAAGGGCTGTTTTCGCCCCTGCCGCCTCTGCTACTGCTAATCCTTCCCGAACTAAAAATGCAGTATTACCTTCTTTTTTAGGGCTACCGTTAATACCAACAATCAGCATTATATCTCCCCCACTTTACCACTATTATTTACAGATTTTCGACAATCAGGGCTCCTTCTCCTGCCATAATGCGTGAATTGATGGAAAAAATTATATATAGCAGAAATATATGCTTGCAGCGCAGCTTTTTGCGCTATACACAAAACAATAAACTCTTTAGGCGCTTCCTTTTTGCTTAATCCTGCTGTTTGCGTAAGCTGGCAATAGCTGCCCGGGCCAATTCATCGCAGCGGTTGTTGTAGGGGTTATCGCTATGACCTTTTACTTTATACCATTCCACCTGGTGCCGCCCTACCAGCTGCAATAGCTCCTGCCAGAGATCCTGGTTTTCCACCGGCTGCTTTTTAGCTGTCAGCCAGCCGTTTTTTTGCCATTTTTCCAGCCACCCCTGCCGGAAAGCATTAACCAGGTAGGCGCTGTCGCTGTACAACTTTACCCGGCAGGGTTCTTTTAAAGCTTTAAGGGCGGCAATAGCTGCTGTTATCTCCATACGCTGGTTGGTAGTCTGGCCTTTACTGCCGGATATTTCTTTACACTTACCACCATAAATAAGCACTGCGCCCCAGCCGCCCGGACCTGGGTTGCCCGAACAGGCTCCGTCAGTATAAATTGTTACTTCTTTCATTGTTATCCCAGTTTTACGGCTGTGCCGGCAGCCGTGACCATCAACATCCCGTCCCGGATTACTTCATAATCCAGGTCTACTCCTACCACTGCATCCCCACCCAGCCGGGCTGCCCTCTCGCACATTTCCCGGATGGCTATCTCCCTGGCCTGGGACAATTTTTGCTCATAAGCCCCTGAACGGCCACCAACAATATCCGTAATGCTGGCAAAAATATCGCGGACTACGTTGGCTCCCATAATAGCTTCTCCGGCAACTATCCCTAGATAACGATTAATGGTACGCCCCTCAACAACATTGGTGGTAGTAATCAACATTTTACATCCCTCCAATTTTTAACTGCATATTATTATAAATTATGCGGATAGAAGTAACAAATAACCGGCTAATTTATTTATACCCGCTTAAAAACGCCAGCAGGATTGGCGATATAACAAGGTTAAATTTATGTATTAAAAGTAAAGCATAAGGGGGAATTTAAGTGGCCAAAATGCTTGTAAGTGCCTGCCTGGCAGGCGAAAAATGCAAATATAGCGGCGGAGATAACCGGATAGAGGCCATTGCTGAACTGGTATGCCAGGGCAAAGCAGTTACTGTCTGCCCTGAAACCCTCGGCGGCCTGCCGGTACCGCGACCACCGGCAGAAATCCAGGGAGGAAATGGCTACGATGTCCTAGCCGGCAAGGCCCAGGTCATAGATTGCCAGGGGCGCGATGTGACGGCAGCCTTTTGCCGGGGCGCAAGTGCCACCCTAGCTCTAGCACAGCGATTACAACCTGACCTCATTATCCTGAAGGAAAAAAGCCCTTCCTGCGGCAGCCAATGCATCTATGACGGCAGTTTCACTGCCGCTACTACTGCCGGTCCCGGAGTAACTGCTGCCCTGTTAAAACAGCACGGTTTTGAGGTGATAAGTGAAAAACAATTTGTAGCGTCTCAAGAAACTGACATCTAATACAGGTTACAGGTGTTTTTTGTCCTCCCTCCGGCAATAATATCTATAAACTATTTTTTTATTGTCATACCCTCATTTGCATCTAACGCTATCCGAGGAAATGATCTTCAGCTAGCGTTTTTAAAGGAGCATGTTTATGGCCAGAGCTGACCGCTTATCCCTTTTACAG
The DNA here is from genome assembly GCA_012727745.1 of Clostridia bacterium. GTDB lineage: Bacteria > Bacillota > DSM-521 > Neomoorellales > Neomoorellaceae > JAAYGJ01. The sequence goes on from JAAYGJ010000277.1 coordinate 3,585, forward strand.
GAGCTTGAAGCTGAACGCCAGGCAGCAATCATTTGTTATTTTACCGGTGACCGGGAAAACTTGAGTACACGGATAGCCCCTGACGTTATCCGTGTTTTTTACCGTCACTTGCTAGCCATGGGGCCCCAGGCAAAAATTGACCTTTTGTTGTATTCCCGCGGCGGTGATATTTTTACTCCCTGGCGCCTGGTCAACCTGCTAAGGGAATTTACCTCTTATCTGAGCATCCTGGTACCCTACCGCGCTGCCAGCGCCGGTACCCTTCTCTGTCTGGGCGCCAATGAAATAGTGATGGGTTCCCTGGGTGAGCTAGGGCCGATTGACCCCAAGGTGGCCAACGCTTTTAATCCTGAAGACCCCGCTAACCCGGCGGCCCGCCTGCCAGTAAATGTTGAAGACGTTACAGCCTATCTGTCATTGGCAAGGGAAATCGGTGGCCTGACAAGTGAAGCTAATCTGGCTGTTATCTTTAACAGCCTGGTAGAAAGGGTTCACCCGCTGGCCCTAGGCAATGTCTATCGTAATTACGTCCTTATCCGTTCCCTGGCGCGCAAGCTACTGGAGCTTCATATGCCTGCTGAAGCTCAGCCTGACATTGAAACTATAATAGAAAATTTAACTGAAAAGCTTTATGCCCATAACCATATGATCTCCCGCAAGGAAGCCGCCCGGGTTATAAAGCTGCCGGTCGTAGAAAGCAGCCCCAAAATCGAGCAACTGATGTGGGAAATATACCTGGACTATGAACGTGATCTGCAGCTGCTAGAACCTTTTAACCCGGCAGCCCTGCTAAAACCCCAGGAATATTCGCTGGAATTTGAGGCTACCGGCGGTATCGTGGAAAGTATTAAATGTCTCGATGCCTTTGTCTTTAACGGCAATATCACCAGGGAACACCAGCCCCGGGCAGGAATGTCGCCCTTGAGCGTTAACTTTACCCGCCAGGGCTGGCGCCAATTAATATAATATAAAAGAGGTAGAATAAAGATGTCAAGAATAATTACAACCACACCAGGGCGTAAAAATATCCGCTTTACAACTGCACGTAACCCCTATCGTCGTTCCCTTGGCGACTCCTCTGCTTATGCTGCAGCCTTCAATCTGTCCCCTACCGACAAGGGCCTCGTTATAAGGGACGATGAAGAAAACAGCAGCTGGTCTTCTTGTTGACCAGCTGCTATGCTCATAACAAAAAGCTATTTCCTGAAGTATCAACTTTAGGGGCAGTAGCGCTTTTGGCCTTTTTCTCTACCTTGGGCTTGACATTAACTTTGCTTGCCCGGCCGCGGGCTGCCCTGGGAAAACGTATTTCCAGCAACCCCTGGTCGAAGGTCGCCACCGCCTCTTTGCTATCTACCTCTGGCGGCAAAGTCAACAAACGGTAATACCTGCCCAGGGGCCGTTCCCGGTAAAGATATGTATACTGGCTACTATCCTGGTAATGGGGTAAGGCAGCTTCAATTTCCAGTAGCTGCTGCTGGATCTCTATGCGCACTTCTTGTGAACCTGCCCCCGGGATAGCAAATATGTAAATTATTTCGTTGTCGCTTTCCAGAATATCAACGGGAGGTGTAATTATTTCTTGCGGGGCAGTCATCCACCCCGGCATCATCCCCGCGAACAGCCAATTCGTCTGTGGCTGGAGCATATCGCTTCACCTCGCTATTAATTTATGTTTTGGATGGAAGCAGGTATTTTTTTCTTAGCCGGTCACGTTAACTTTAACCCTTCTACGGGCTGTAAGGTCAGACTTGGGCAATCGTACTTCCAGGATGCCATTGTTGTAAGTGGCATCCACATGCTCCGCCCTTACCGAGCTTGGTAAAGCGACAGTCCGGTGCAGACTGGTAGACATACCACCGCTTAGTGCCAGGGCTGAAATACTTAACGAATCATCAGTAACTGTTAATTGCAGATTGTTGGGGTTAATATTGGGCAACTCAGCAGTAACTACAATATCGCTGTTTGTCTCCGCAAGCTCAACCCGTGGCTGGATCATACCGGTAGTAGGCGCTATTGCGCTGGTCATACCTATACCACCCATACCAATAGCGCCCTGAAAACCAGATGTCATGGGCTGGGCCATACCCATCCCAAAGCTGCCATAGCTGCCAATGCCGCCAAAATGGCTGCTGGCAATTGGCTGAACAAAACCGGTGCTTACCGGTTGCCAGAAGGAGATTGGCTGCCCTATCATGTCAGTATGCCAGCCCAGGCCCGGGTTATAGCCTATGCTTATTGCCGGATAACTGGCTCCGGCCCGCCACCCGGAGGTGGTGGGAATAAAGCCATAGTTAATAACCTGGCTGCTGGGAAAACCGGATAGACTGCTAAAACCGCTTTGATGCCCCATCGCATAAGCCGGGCTAATATTGTTGATATACATTTAGTTACCTCCTGGTATACACCTGCTTCCATCAGCAAATATTATTGCCCTCCGTTTATGCGAATATGTAAGCCCCACCGGCAATATCCGGTGGGGCTTACATACAAACAAGGCGGCATGACAGAACTTCATGCCGCCCGACAAGCATCTATTCGCCTTTGATAGTTTTTATCGCATGTCTTGCCGCCACACGCCCTGAAGTATGGGCAAACCCATTAGCCGTACCCGGACAATCCAGATTATAGGTGTCGCCGTAAAGTCCGCTAGCCTCCATACCAACGGCATACAGACCGGGAATGGGTTTGTAGTCCCTGTCGGTTACTTGCAGATTGCCATTCACACGGATGCCGCCGCAGGATACAAGCACGCTGGGCGCCATATTGACAGCATAGAAAGGTGCCTTGCGCACTGGGCGGAGAAATCTTGCGGGCTTATAGAACAAGGGGTCATAACCCTTTTCGCACGCATCGTTATACTCGGCAACAGTCGCGGCTAACACTTCAGGGTCAAGCCCTATATTCTTGGCCAGTTCCTCGATAGTGTCGCCCCTCCAGGCAATACCTTCAGCCACATCCTGATCTAGTTCCGTCTGAAGGTGGGTAAGTTTCTGCTTATACCTAATGAAGTCGCCAAGGCCGATATCCGAACCTTCCTCCATGAGATGCTTTACAGTATCGGCATCAAAGATGGAGTATACTACACCCTCCGGCTGCTTGGCCACAGTGTTACCGGCATCAGCGAAGCTCATTGCTACTTCTTCGCTGGCAAAACGGCGGCCAGTCTTGTTGACCCACAATCCAGGCTGGGCTCCGGCTCCGCTTGAATGCGAGCTAAGAGTTTTACCGCGGGCACAAGGGGCGATCATCAAAGCGCCAATACTGTCCGTGTCGGCGCCAACTTCAAGAGCCATCATAAGTCCGTCACCCGTATTCTGAGTAGGTACGCATTGATAGGTGTGATAGGCAACACGATACTGCCAAGAATACTTCTTCACCAAATCAGGGTTGTTGCCAAAACCACCGGTGGCCAGAATGACCGCCTTGGCGCCAATTTTCATGGCGTTACCTTTTGAATCTAGGGCCAGAACACCCACAACAGCCCCGTCAGAGGTCAAAAGTTGCTTGGCTGGCGTTGAGGTGAAAATATCCACGCCAGCATTGACGCAGGCACGCAGCAACAATTCCTGTACACGCTCGCCTAAACCATCCGGGCGGTGGAAGGTATTAAGCTCAAGAGGCTGGTCATAGGCATAAATGGTTACATCGGTATAAACGACGCCCAGGGATTTCAAAATATCAATAGTTTCCGCTGAGTTATCCACAAACATCCGGACAACCTCCGGATTAGCGCGGTGGTGGCTGTAATCAATATAGCGGCGGAATCCTTCCTCACGCGTAGGATAATGTTTTTGATTTAGTTCACCAGCCTTCGGTGGCACTTTGCGTTCCTTTTGCTCGCTGGATTCAAAAGCACATGTACCTTCGGCATAAATAGACGTGCCGCCTGTCTTTTCCATCTTTTCCAGCAAGGCAACTTTCAAGCCGCCCTCTTTCGCAGCGGTGAGTGCTGCAGATTTTCCGGAACCGCCTCCGCCAACTACAACAACATCATATTCAACGTCAAACTTGTGTTTACCCATGTTCTCCTCTCTCCTTTTCTGTGATTTTATCTGATTTCGGATCATCCAATATTTTTGGATGCCGAATTCAGTGCTGGTAGAACCTTGTAAGCGTCTTGCGAGTTTCTTGATCATTTAAACACTGCAATGATTTTCATGGGGTTTCCCCTCTTCTGCCTTAATGCGCACTTTGTGCCCCATCCACCGCATAAACAGCACCCGATATAAATGAAGCCAGCGGTGAAGCCAGAAAGAGAACTATGCCCGCAATCTCTTCCGGCTCGGCTATTCGGTTGGCAAAGTTGAACGACTTGATCGTTTCGCAAACTTCCGGATCAGCCATCCAGCCAGCGGTCATTTCGGTTGCCGTAAAGGCAGGGGCAATGCAGTTGATGCGGATGTTGTGCCTGGTGTATTCAAGAGCCGCAGCCCTGGTAAGTCCTGCCACGCCATGCTTGGCCGCTACATAAGGAGCCATCCCCGGGTCTGCTACCATACTAACCACTGAGCCGCAGTTGATGATCGCCCCTCCCCCCTGCTTGAGCATTTGGGGAATTTGGTACTTCATGCACAGAAATACCCCTTTGCAGTCAACAGCCATGATCCTGTCAAAATCTTCTTCGGTCTGCTCCACCAGATTGGCCGTCACCGCCCCTAAACCGGCGTTATTGAAGGCGACGTCAAGGCGACCGTACTTTTCTACAGCCGTATCGACCATGTTCTTTACATCAGCGGCAACACTAACGTCGCCCCGCACAAAGATAGCTTCACCGCCAAATTCCTTGATACGGGCCAGTGTTTCGTCGGCGTTGGTGCGTCCGTTTACGACCACCTTGGCACCCTGCCGCGCAAAAGCAACAGCAGTAGCTTGGCCGATACCCGATCTGCCGCCGGTAACGAGAACCACCTTTCCGGTAAAATCCAGCAATTGCTCAGGCATATTCTCCCTCTCCCTTCAGGCGCTATTGTGTCCATATTCACAATATTATTGTAATGAATCAAGAACTGTCTTGTCATTGGAGATAGCTCCAGCATTCTTTGGAGGCAGTATACAAAAAAACAAACACCCTCTACAGAAGCGAACATAATAATCCGCTTCCATAGAGGGTTAAGTATCAAGTAAAATAGGGGTTTATTATGGGCTCTAGGGGCTACCCAACAAGGTATTAAAGCTTTTCTCGACTATTCTTTGTTGGTAATCGCAGCCTGGGCAGCAGCTAGGCGAGCTACCGGTACCCGGTAAGGTGAACAGCTGACATAATCCAGGCCAAGCTGATGACAAAATTCTACTGAACTGGGCTCGCCGCCGTGTTCTCCGCAGATGCCTATTTCCAATTGGGGGTTACTGCTGCGGCCTAATTCAACAGCCATACGCATAAATTTCCCTACACCTTCCCGGTCTATAACGATAAAGGGGTCATCGGTAAGAATTTTTTCATCGACATACTGGTGCAGGAACTTACCCTCAGCGTCATCACGGCTAAAGCCAAAGGTGGTCTGAGTCAGGTCGTTAGTACCGAAGGAAAAAAACTCTGCTTCCTGGGCAATAGCATCGGCTGTAGCACAGGCCCGGGGCAGTTCAATCATGGTCCCAACCTTGTAATCAAAGTCGACACCTGTTTCCTGTTTGACCGCTGCTGCCACTTCATCTACCATTTGGTGCAGACGCTTTAGCTCATTGACGTGAACAATCAAAGGTATTTCTACTTCAGGCAGGACTTTAATTCCTTCTTTGACGAGCTGTACTACTGCCTGGAAAATGGCCCGCGCCTGCATGGCATAAATCTCCGGGTAAGTGATCCCTAAGCGGCAGCCCCGGTGCCCCAGCATGGGGTTAAACTCATGCCGGGCCCTCACCTCGCGCAGGAGAATCTGTTTAGCTTCGATTTCATTGGTATCACCATTGGTAGCCTGCAAGCGGGTCAAATCTACCAGCAATTCTTCCATATTAGGTAAAAATTCATGTAAGGGCGGATCCAGCAAGCGAATGGTAACCGGCAAGTCGGCCATAGCCTTTAAAATGCCATAAAAGTCCTCCTGCTGCATAGGTAGAAGCTTGGCCAGGGCTGCCTCCCGCTCTTCCTTATTTTTAGCCAGAATCATTTCCTGAACGATAGGTAACCGTTCCGGTTGCATGAACATATGTTCGGTCCGGGTAAGGCCGATACCTTCAGCGCCAAACTCCCGGGCACGCCGGGCATCCTCAGGCGTATCAGCATTGGCCCGGACTTTCAGCCGCCGGACCTCGTCAGCCCAGCTGAGAATTGTAGCAAACTCATCGCTCAGTTGGGGTTCAATTAGCGGCACTTCACCCAAAATCACATTACCGGTAGAACCGTCGATTGATAGCAGGTCCCCTTCTTTAATAATCCGGTCACCAACGGAAAAGTACTTGTTTTCAGTGTCAATCTTAATGGCATCGCAGCCGGTCACTGCCGGTTTGCCCATACCCCGAGCAACAACAGCAGCATGGCTGGTCATACCGCCGCGAGATGTAAGAACCCCCTGGGCCTGAACAATACCGTGGATATCGTCGGGGGTGGTTTCGGTACGCACCAGGATAACCTTCTGGCCATCAAGGCCCAGCTTTTCGGCTTCATCAGCGCTGAAAACCACCTGCCCGGAAGCAGCCCCGGGAGAAGCAGGCAAACCTTTGGCAATTACCTCTAATTTGGCCTGGGGATCAATCCGCCGGTGCAAAAGCTGGCTAAGTTGGTTGGCATCAACCCGTAAAAGGGCCTCTTCTTTGCTAATCAGGCCTTCTTTAACTAAGTCAACTGCAATCTTAACGCTGGCTGCCGCCGTCCGTTTACCATTTCGCGTCTGGAGGATAAAGAGTTTGCCTTTTTCAATTGTAAATTCAATGTCCTGCATGTCGCGGTAGTGTTTCTCTAACAGCTCACAAATTTCCACAAACTGCTGGTAAATTTGCGGCATTTCATCCTTCAGGACTTTGATCGGCTTGGGGGTGCGAATTCCGGCAACCACATCCTCACCCTGGGCGTTAATTAAATATTCCCCGTATACGCCTTTTTCGCCGGTGGAAGGATTGCGGGTAAAAGCAACCCCGGTACCACAGTCGGACCCCATATTACCAAAAACCATAATCTGAATATTAACAGCAGTGCCCAGGTCATCGTCAATTTTGTTGATCTTACGGTAAACAATAGCCCGGGGATTATTCCAGGAACGAAAGACAGCTTCGATGGCCATAAAAAGCTGTTCCTGCGGCTCCTGGGGGAAATCGCGGCCGCTGTGTTGGCAAACCGTCTCCTTGTACTCAGCTATAATATCACGCAGGGCAGCCGGGGTCAGTTCATTGTCATATTTTATGCCCAGGCGCTCTTTGTATTTTCCCAGGATAGTCTCAAAACGGTCATGTTCGATGCCCAGAACTACATCACCAAACATCTGGATGAAACGACGGTAGCAGTCCAGGGCAAAACGCTCATCATTGGTTTGAGCAGCCAGGCCTTCAACTGAGCGGTCATTTAATCCCAGATTAAGAATAGTATCCATCATCCCGGGCATTGACACCGGCGCCCCCGAACGGACCGAAACAAGGAGGGGATTTTGAGCGTCACCAAGTTTTTTACCGGTTAGAGCCTCCAGATCTTGCAGGCGGGCAATAACTTCTTCCCTCATTCCCTCTGGAAAACGCTGCCCCAGACGGATATATTCATTGCAAGCCTCACAGGTAATTGTAAGTCCCTGTGGCACCGGCAGACCAATATTGGTCATTTCGGCCAGGTTTGCTCCTTTCCCTCCCAAAAGCTGGCGCATATCAGCCTTGCCTTCGCTAAACAGGTAGACGTACTTTTTATTTGCCATCTTTTTCCCTCCGATAATATATTTGCATTATTTTACCAGCTGTTTCTTCAACTGCCTTGTTGGTTACATCAATTACCGGGCAGCCTAACTTTTCCATTACCCTGCTGGCATGGTCCAGCTCTTGCTTAATCCGGCTCCTGGTAGCATAATCAGCCTGTCCCGGCAATCCGAGAGTTTTTAAACGTTCCTGGCGAATTTGGTAAAGCTGCTCAGCATCAATAGTCAGTCCTATTATTTTTTCCGGTGTCAGTGAAAGTAATTCTTCGGGCAGGGGCACCTCCGGCACCAGCGCCAGGTTGGCAACCCGCAAACGTTTACGAGCCAGGTACATACATACGGGGGTCTTGGAGGTGCGGGACACGCCAATCAATACCAGGTCAGCATGACTTAAACCTCTGGTGTCTTTGCCATTGTCATATTTGACGGCAAAATCGATTGCTTCTATTCTATTAAAATAATCTTCATCTAAACGTCGAATTAGCCCCGGTTCATACAGGGGCTGTTCTCCGGAAGTTTTTGCTATGGCTTCGATCAGGGGGCCTAAGAGATCAACTGCTACCAGGCCACGACTGGCTGCTAAATCCAGCAGCTGTTTCTTTAACTCGGGAACAACTAAAGTAAAAGCAATCAAAGCCTTTTCCTCGGCAGCCTCATTAATTATTTCTTCCAGCTGCTCGGCTTCAATCACATATGGTATCCGCCTGATATCGAACTCTCTTTTTTCAAACTGGCTGGCTGCCGCCAGGGCAACGTATTCTGCCGTTTCTCCTAGAGAATCAGAAATAACATAAATAACTTTTATTTTTTAACCCCCCTCACTACCGGCCGCCGCCCAGTTCAACAAACAGCCTGGTGATGGTAGTCTTGGTAATACGGCCTACCACTTCCGGGCTCTTTAACCGGTCAGTCTCTGGACGGACTACCGGCAGGGCGTCAACCTCATGTTCAATTATTTTAAGGGCTGCTGCCAGGACGGTTTCTTCCGCCGTTGTCACAACAATATTAGGCCACCTGGTCATAACTACTGATACCGGCATCCTTTGCAGATCACCGCCACCGATGGCCGCTTTAAGCAGATCCTTGCGCGATATAACTCCGTCCAGTTTGCCCCCTTCATCCACTACTATTAAAGTACCTACATCTTCGAGAAACATGGTAACTATAGCATCATATACAGAGGCTTCCGAACGTATAACCCGAGGAACTCCTTTTACCTGACCTACCTTTATTTTTTTAATCTCTCCTGCTACCAGTGCTTCTGTAGGCTTGCTGCTCAGATAATAACCAACCCGGGGGCGTGCTTCCAGAATACCTGACATAGTTAGCACTGTCAGGTCCGGTCGAATTGCAGCGCGGGACAGCTTGAGCTTTTCAGCAATCTGTTGACCGGTAATGGGGCCGTAACGTTTTACAATGTCAACAATTTGCTCCTGCCGTAGCGATAATTGCACCCTTAACCTCCCCTTTGCCCCCCCCGAATAGCTCTACTAGTACTTTCCTTTAATTTCAAGGAACCAGCTGGGAAAAATCGGCGACCTGAAGAACCAGATCTACCACCGCCTGCAACAAAGCCAACCTGTTCTTGCGAATATTTTCCTCAGGAGCCATCACTAAAACTCCGTCAAAAAAAGCATCGATAGGTTGCTGCAGGGCGGACATAGCCTTCAAGGCCTCCAGGTAACTCCCGGCCTGCAGCAAAGGCTCCGCCTCTTGCCTGACTCTGGCCAGAACCTCGTAGAGCTTTTTTTCCACCTCTTCCTGCAATGCTTCCGGCCGCAGGCAAAGCTCTTCCCGGGACGCCTGACGCGCCAAGTTAAAGGCCCTGGTAAAAGCAGTCTGCAAAGCCGCAAAACCTTGTTCCTGGCGAAAACTGTTCAAGTCCCGGGCCCGGTGGTAAGCATCGGCTAGATCATCGCTACCGGCAGCCAGGGTTGCCTGAATTACATCATACCGAATGCCTTTCTCGACCAGGATATGTTCCAGGCGCTGGCGGCAAAACTGGGCCAGCTGCTCCTGAACTGCAGATATAGACTGAGCCAGCTCGACCGCTTCAACCTGATAGCCTTCATAGGCAGCGGCAATAGCTCCAGCCAATGAAAATCTTAAATTAAACTCCACAGCTATATTCACCAGGCCGGTTGCCTGACGTCTTAATGCATAGGGGTCCTGAGAGCCGGTAGGAATAAGGCCGGTGCCAAAACAACCAACAAGGGTATCCAAACGGTCGGCCAGGCTAACTACCATCCCGGTAAGAGTATCCGGCAAGTGGTCACCGGCATAGCGGGGCCAGTAGTGCTGTTTGATCCCCTGGCAGACTTCTTCTTCCTCGCCGTCAATAGCAGCATAGTAAGAACCCATAATTCCCTGCAGCTCAGGAAACTCATAGACCATTGCTGTAACCAGATCGGCTTTGGCCAGCCTGGCCGTGCGCTCGATAACTGGAATAAGCTCTGCCGGTAGATCAAGGGTCCTGGCCAGGCTGCCAGCCAGTCGCTGCAGCCGCCGGGTTTTGGCCAGCATGGTTCCTAAACTTTCCTGGAAAATGATCTCCTTTAGTTTAGCTACTTTGCTGTCAAGGCTTGTTTTTTGGTCTTCCCGGTAAAAAAAGGCGGCATCTGCCAGCCTGGCGGCAAGTACTTTTTCATTGCCACGGCTGATAATATCCAGATGGTCTGCTGTGCCATTATTTACGGCAATAAAAATCGGTAGGAGTTCGTCCCTATCGTTCCAAACAGGAAAATAGCGCTGGTGGTCACGCATGGGAGTAACAATTACTTCCACTGGCAGCTGCAGGTATTCCATGTTAAAATAGCCGGTCAAGGCGGTAGGATATTCAAGAAGGTAGGTAATTTCTTCTAGAAGCTCGTCGTCTTCTTTTACCCGGCCCCCTTCCCGCTGCGCCAGAGCAGTTATCTGTTCCCAAATTAGCCTACGGCGGCGCTGCTGGTCTACCACTACATAATTATCTTCCAGCACCTTGAAATAATCAGCAGCGCTGGCAACTCGGTGAGGGCCAGGTGAAAGAAAGCGATGCCCATATGTATCTGCCCCTGCTTTCAAGCCGGCCAGCTCTAGAGGGATAACTTCCTCACCAAAGAGAGCCAGCAGCCAGCGCACAGGTCGGGCAAAACGCATCTCCAGATTGCCCCAGCGCATAGGCCGGGGGAAATTTAGATTGTTAACAATATGTAATAGCAGTTCTGGCAGTATTTCCCTGGTAGGGCGACCCCCCTCTTTTTTAAGGGCAAATACGTATTCGCCGCCTTTGAAATGGCGGGTTACCAGTTCCTCAACCTTGACTCCCTGGTTGCGGGCAAAACCCAGGGCAGCCTTGGTTGGCTGGCCGTCAGCGTTGTAAGCTGCCTTAAGCGGCGGCCCCTTGATTTCTTCTACCAGCTCACCCTGTTGCTGGGCCAGGCCGTTTACATAAAGAACCAGGCGGCGCGGAGTGCCATAACTGCTCACTTTCTGATATGTCAACCGGTGTTCTTGCAGGAATTGTTCAGCCAGGCTGGACATTTGTTGCAAAGCAGGTGGCATATAGCGGGCCGGGATCTCTTCAGTGCCGATTTCAAAGACTAAATCACGGGCCATGGCTAACCCTCCTTGGTATCGTAACTATCCTTAATGTTTTTACCGCTAACAACAGCCAGCGGTTGAGGAGCAGTAACTACTCCTCCCGGGTTGTCCTTCAGCAGAGGATAACCAAGCCGTTCACGCTGTTCCAGGTAAGCAGCGGCACACAGCCGGGCCAGGTGCCTTACGCGGCCTATATAAGCTGTCCGTTCGGTAACGCTGACAGCACCCCGGGCATCTAAAAGGTTAAATGTATGAGAACACTTCAGAACATAATCATAGGCTGGTTGCACCAATCCTTTAGCTATTATCCGCTGCGCTTCTTGCTCATAAGCATTGAAAAGGGATACCAGCATGGCCGTGTCAGCCTCATTAAAATTGTAATGGGAATAATCAACTTCCGTCTGGTGATGAACCTGGCCATAAGTTATCCCCTCTGCCCATTCGATATCAAAAACGTTGTCTACCTGCTGAATATACATGGCCAGTCGCTCCAGGCCGTAAGTAATTTCAGCGCTCACCGGACGGCAATCAAAACCGCCACACTGCTGAAAATAGGTAAACTGGGTAATCTCCATGCCGTCCAGCCAGACTTCCCATCCTAAGCCCCAGGCGCCTAGAGTGGGTGATTCCCAGTTATCTTCGACAAACCGTATGTCGTGTTCCTGAAGCTTAATGCCGATTGCTTCCAGGCTATTTAGATACAGGTCCTGCACATTATCCGGTGAAGGCTTCAAAATAACCTGGTATTGGTAGTAGTGCTGTAAACGGTTGGGGTTTTCGCCATAACGGCCGTCTGTAGGCCGGCGCGAAGGTTCAACATAAGCCACCCGCCAGGGCTCCGGACCCAGGGCCCGCAAAAAGGTAGCCGGGTTCATAGTACCCGCACCCTTTTCTACATCGTAGGGCTGCTGCAATATACAGCCCTGATCCGCCCAGTATTGCTGGAGAATCATGATCAGTTGTTGAAAATTCAAAGAGATTTCTCCTTCCTTACCCTCTCGCTTCTTAGTTCCATCACTTCAGCTCCATAAAAATGCTCAGCACACAAACTCGGCTCCCGCCTGCCAGGGGCGGGAGCCGAAGCAATTACCTTTACGGGCCGGCCCCTGGCCAGCCTCATAGACAATAATTTAGCAAAACAGCCTCTAATTGTCAACTTCACTGTTTATATCCAGAGAATGTTCTTCCACCGTGCCATCGGGACGTTCAATCTCCAGGGTATAACGGTTAAAAAGCGCTGCAACCGTACCGATCCCGGCTAGAATTGCCAGTTCTGCACTAAGCAATACGCCGACAATACCCAGGGCTCCGACAGTTGCCGGCAATTCAGCTACTGTCTTGCCCTCTTTTTTAATTTTTATCCGGGTCACATTTCCCTGGTGCAGGATAGTACGGACCTTTTCTACCAACGTTGAACTCCATTTTTCCAATTCGCTCTGGACATCTTTTTTATTAGCTGTTTCTTTCTGTATCAGAGCTTCCAGTAAGTCACCGTTAGCCTGTTGCAGAGCTTCCCTGGCTTCCCGGTAGCTAAGGTTCAAACGTTTGCGCAACTCATCAATCTTTTCCAGTTCGGTCAATGTTATACACCTCCAATTTCATTTCATTAATAAACAGCCGCGATCGGATTCTCCTGTCAAGATAGTATTCCAAAAAAGCGGGCATTATTTCCCTCAACTGCCTTCCCAGCACAGGGCTAATTTGCAATCTCCTTAGGTGGCGCCAGTTTAACCGGTTAAGGCGCTGCCAGATCTTTATGCTCCCAGGTAACAGGTAATACTCTGTGCCGTGCTGCCCCTGACAATTATGGCAGAGGGCCCCCCCGGCAGCCGGTGCGAACGCAACCCGGGAAGCATTAGCTAAAGGTCCCTGGCAGGCAGCGCAAAAGTCCAACCGGGGCTCCAGGCCTAAAATCTTCAAAGTACGCGCCTCATAGGCCCTGCCCACCAGCTCAGGGTCAGTGGTTGCCAGCAACTCCAGGCCATGATTCAACAGGTAATATATTTCTGCTGCCGCCTGGCCGGGCAGGGCAATGGCATCAGCTATTTCCAGCAGGTAATAAGCATAAGCCAGGAGTGTTAAATCCTGGCGTAAGGCAGCAAATATCGATTGAACCTCACACTGGGTTACGGTTACAAGGTTTTTACCGGCATAAAATAAAAAACGGGAACGGCAGAGCTGCTGGGTACCGCTGCGTAACTTGCTGTGAGGTTTACGTACCCCTTTAACAATAGCATCAATCCTGCCATAAGCGGGTGTCAAAATTGTTAGCAGCTGGTCTGCTTCCCGATAATCCCTTCCTTTGAGCACAATACCCTCAGCTTTAAAAAGCCCAGCCACCACTATCACTCCATACTTTCACTCGTTGGGGCAACCGGAATGCGATCTTCCTGGATAACCCCGCGGTACATTAGATAGGCTTCTATGCTTCCGGTCAGAGCAAATATTTGCCAATAATCTTTACGGGTTTCCATCGGTGTCATCCTTTCCGTGTTTCCCCTGCTATATCCTGTGTACTAGTTAGGCTGGCCTAAAAGCGGCAGCCTATACTAGTTTATCCTGGAACTAAAGTTCCCCATAACCCAACTGTCGCAGGGCCAGCTCCTGCCGGCGCCAGTTTTTCTTTACCCGCACCCGCAAATTTAAAAAAATTTTAGTGCCCAGCAATGCTTCTATTTCCCGGCGGGCCTGGCTGCCTACTTCTTTTAGGCGCAAGCCCCCTTGGCCGATAATTATGCCTTTCTGCGACTCCCTTTCTACATATATAACGGCTTCAACATAAAGGCAATCGTTAGGACGCCGGGCCAGTTCGGTTATTACTACTGCTACCGCATGGGGAACCTCCTCCCGGGTAACCTGCAGCACCTGCTCCCTGATCAGCTCAGCCATCACAAAGCGTTCCGGCTGGTCAGTAACTATGTCCGCTGGATAATACTGGGGCCCCGGCGGCAGATATTCATAGATAAGCTCCGGCAGGTCAGCCACCCCGGTGCCTTCCAGAGCTGATACTGCACGGACAGCCTTAAAGTTAAACCTGGCTCGTAAAAATTGCTCCCGGCGCCCCAGCTCATCCTGCCCTACCAGGTCAACCTTGTTGAGGACCAGGATCACCGGAACAGAAAGCTTGTTTAATTCGTCAATAATGTATTCTTCGCCACGGCCTGGCTCGACAGCAATATCTACTACATAGATGACCACATCAACTTCAGCCAGTGCCGCCCGGGCCACCTTAACCATATAATCGCCCAGCTGGTGCTGGGGCTTATGCATACCCGGAGTATCTAAAAAAACGATCTGGTAGGTGTCTGTTGTCAACACCCCCAGGATTTTATTACGGGTTGTCTGAGGCTTGTCAGATATAATGGCGACTTTATGACATACCAGCCGGTTAAGCAGAGTAGATTTCCCGGCATTGGGGCGGCCAATAAGAGCAGCAAAACCGGAACGATAGCTAGCGCTCATCTGGACAGGCACCTCGCTTCAACCTGAAGCTATCAGGCAGTAGTTCTTTTAAATTGCGACAGTATACAGTACCGCCCGGCTGGCCGGTTATGATTTCCAACTCAGGGGCAAACTCAACTAGCACCTGGCGACAGGCGCCACAGGGAAAGCAGACTTCCTGCTCGCCCCCGACCACAGCCAGAGCCACAAACTGCCGCTCACCTGCAGCCACCGCCTGAAACAAAGCTACCCGCTCGGCACAAACGGTCAAGCTGTAAGCGCTGTTCTCTATATTACAACCGCTGTATATTTTACCTTCCCCGGTCAACAGGGCTGCTCCTACTTTAAATCGGGAATAAGGTGCATAAGCCCTTGCCCGGGCAGCGGCGGCTGCTGCCAATAAAGTCTGGGGTTCATAAAACAAAAATATCCCTCCGTTCTCTCCTGTAACAGGCTTTCCTATCATATCATTTTCTGCTTCAGCCTGTACAATTATTTCCCGGATTGGCGCTACTGGCTGGCTCTCCTGTCACGCT
>JAAYGJ010000278.1 GCA_012727745.1 Clostridia bacterium
GAACAACGGTTCACAATATCGAGCTAAAACCCGGCAAGGGCGGCCAGATGGTCCGTTCTGCCGGCGCCGGAGCTCAGCTAATGGCCATAGAAGGAGGATATGCCCTCCTCCGCCTGCCTTCAGGGGAGGTGCGCAAGGTGCGGGAAGAATGCCGGGCGACGATCGGCCAGGTAGGCATTCTGGATTGGGAAATTATCACTATTGGCAAGGCTGGACGCAAACGCTGGCTTGGGTTGCGTCCTACAGTACGCGGGGTAGTTATGAACGCAGTTGACCATCCCCATGGAGGCGGTGAAGGCAAAGCGCCGGTAGGACGTAAGCGCCCGGTAACACCCTGGGGTAAGCCAGCAGTGGGCGGCAAGACACGTAAGAAAAATAAAGCAAGCGATAGACTGATTGTTAGTCGCCGTAAGTAGCAAAAAGTAGCGTGGCGAAAGGAGGTTCGTTTTAGTGGGCCGTTCCCTGAAAAAAGGGCCATATTGCAATGAAAAGTTGTTGGCAAAGATTAGAGAAATGAATGAGAAAGGTAACAAACGGGTTATAAAGACCTGGTCGCGCCGCTCTACTATCTTTCCCGAAATGGTTGGCCATACTTTAGCTGTTCATGACGGCCGCAAACATGTGCCAATTTATATTACCGAGGATATGGTTGGACATAAGCTGGGCGAGTTTGCTCCTACCCGGACCTTTCGGGGTCATGGACACCATACCGAGCGTTCCACGGCGCTGAAGTAAGGGGGTACAGAGTACAGAGATGGAAGCTAAAGCTGTAGCAAAGTATATCCGGATCTCACCGCGGCGATTACGACAGGTGATAAATTTGATCCGCGGTAAAGATGTCCGGGAAGCAGAGGCGATTTTGGCAGCGATGCCCAAGCGTGGAGCAAAGGCGGTGGCCAAGGTTTTAAAATCGGCGGTGGCCAATGCGGAGCATAATTATGAACTTGATGCCAGCGAACTGCTTGTTAGTCGCGCCTTTGTCGATGAAGGACCAACTATGAAACGTTACCGACCGAGGGCCAGAGGGCAGGCCAATTTGCGCCGCAAACGCTCCAGCCACATTACTGTAGTGGTTGGAGAAAAGGAGGACTGATTGCGTGGGTCAAAAAGTACACCCCAAAGGATTACGCATCGGAATTATTCGCGATTGGGACTCGCGCTGGTATGCCGATAAGGATTATAAGAATTTACTCCATGAAGACTTGAAGATACGGGCTTTTATCAAAAAACGTTTATACCAGGCGGGTATATCAACTATAGAAATTGAACGGGCGGCTAACCGTGTGAAAGTCATTGTGCACACTGCCAAACCCGGCGTTATTATTGGCCGGGGCGGCACAGAAGTTGAAGCGTTGCGGAAAGAGCTGGAGGATTTAACCGGCAAACAGGTTAACCTTAACATTGTCGAGATTAAAAAACCGGAACTGGATGCCCAGCTGGTGGCTGAGAACATTGCCGCCCAGCTGGAAAGACGGATAAGCTTCCGCCGGGCAATGAAACAGGCTGTAGCCAGATCCATGCGTATGGGTGCCCAGGGTATTAGAGTAGCTTGTGGTGGCCGCCTGGGCGGGGCTGAAATAGCCCGGACCGAATGGTACAGTGAGGGCAAGGTTCCGTTGCATACTCTGCGTGCTGATATTGATTACGGCTTTGCCGAGGCTAATACCACTTATGGCAAGATAGGCGTTAAGGTATGGCTGTATAAGGGAGAAGTATTGCCTGACCGCAATAAGGTCCAGGAAGGGGGCAGTAAATAATGCTAATGCCCAAAAGAGTAAAATACCGTAAGCCTCACCGGCCGGGAACCCGGGGCAGGGCTACCAGAGGCACTGAGGTAACCTTTGGGGATTTTGGCCTGCAGGCCCTGGAACCAGCCTGGATAACCAGCCGTCAAATTGAAGCTGCCCGCATTGCTATGACCCGTTATATTAAACGTGGCGGCAAGGTCTGGATTAAAATTTTCCCCGACACACCGATTACCGCTAAGCCGGCTGAAACCCGAATGGGTAGCGGTAAAGGCACACCAGAATACTGGGTGGCAGTCGTAAAACCAGGGCGTGTTCTTTTTGAGTTGGCCGGGGTGTCTGAAGAAGTAGCGCGGGAAGCAATGCGCCTGGCAGCCCATAAGCTGCCCATCAAGACCAAATTTATTAAACGGACGAGATTGGGTGGTGAGGTCAGTGAAAGCTAGTGAGTTACGCGATTTGACCACCGAAGAGCTCATCCAGAAAGTCAACGAACTCAAGCAAGAATTATTTAATTTAAGATTTCAGTTGGCCACAGGGCAGACCGATAACGCCATGCGCTTGCGGGAAGTGCGACGGAGTATTGCCCGGGCTAAGACAGTCTTGCGCGAACGGGAACTAAATAAGGAACGGGCTCTAGGCTAAATGATAAAGGAAGGAGGCAGGCTTTTTGCAAAGAAAAAACCGCAAGACCCGGATCGGCAGGGTAGTCAGCGATAAAATGGACAAAACTGTAGTAGTTGCCGTTGAGTACCGGGGCCCTCACCCCTTACTAGGTAAGTATATCGTCCATACCAAAAAATTTAAAAGTCATGATGAAAAGAATGAGTGCCAGGTTGGCGATAAAGTGAAGATTAGCGAAACCCGACCTTTAAGCAAAGAAAAAAGGTGGCGGGTAGTGGAAATCCTGGAGAGAGCCAAATAGCCTTATTCTTCCGTTGGGAAGGAGGTAAACTATGATTCAACAGGAATCGGTCTTAAAAGTCGGAGATAATACCGGGGCCAAGAAACTAATGTGTATTCGTGTCCTGGGCGGCTCGGGAAGGCGTTATGCAAGCGTTGGCGATATTATAATTGCCTCAGTTAAAGAAGCAACGCCAGGAGGCGTGGTTAAGAAAGGCGATGTAGTGCGAGCGGTTGTGGTGCGCACAAAAAATACAATAAAGCGTAAGGATGGCACCTGTATTCGGTTTAATGAAAATGCTGCTGTTATTATAAATGAGCAGAACAACCCCCGCGGTACGCGCATATTTGGACCGGTTGCCAGAGAACTACGGGAAAAGGAATTCATGAAGATTGTCTCTCTGGCGCCTGAAGTGTTATAGGAAAAGGGGAGGTGGAACAATTGACCACACCCAGGATTCATGTTAAAAAGGGCGATACGGTAGTAGTTATCACCGGTAAGGATAAAGGCCAAAAGGGTAAGGTTATAAGCGTCGAACCCGCTAAAGGCAGGGTTTATGTTGAGGGCGTTAATATAGTAAAACGTCATACGCGCCCAACGCAGAAGTTGCGCCAGGGCGGGATTTTAGAGAAAGAGGCACCAATAGCAAGCAGTAACGTTATGCTATACTGCAGCAAGTGCAAAAATGCTACCCGGCTGGGCAAAAAAATCCTGGCTGACGGCAGTAAAGCCAGAGTTTGCAAAAAGTGCGGCGAAGTTCTTGATTAGGCCCAGTAAAGGTGGGCTAGTGATATGGCCAGACTTAAAGAAAAATATAAAACGGAAATCGTTGCTAACCTCAAAGATAAGTTCGGCTATAAAAACGTTATGCAGGTTCCCAGACTGAAAAAGATAGTTATCAATATGGGTGTAGGTGAGGCGGTCCAAAACCCCAAGGCAATAGACGGAGCCGTTCAAGATTTAGCAGCCATTTCGGGACAAAGGCCGGTTGTAACCAAAGCTAAAAAGTCTATCGCAGCATTTAAACTTCGTGAAGGGATGAAAATTGGCTGCAAGGTAACCTTACGAGGCGAACGAATGTATGAATTCCTGGATCGCTTAATTAACGTTGCCCTGCCGCGGGTAAGGGATTTTCGCGGAGTGTCACCAAACTCCTTTGACGGTCGCGGCAACTACACCCTCGGATTAAGAGAGCAATTGCTGTTCCCGGAGATTGAATATGACAAAATCGATAAGACCAGGGGCCTTGAAGTAGTAATAGTAACCACTGCCAAAAGTGATGTAGAGGCCCGGGAGCTATTACGCGGCTTTGGAATGCCGTTCCGTGAACATTAAAAAGGAGGATACTATGGCCAAAAAGTCTTTGCGTGTCAAGCAGTCCCGACCGCAGAAATTTAAAGTGCGTGCTTATAACCGTTGTATGCGGTGTGGGCGTCCCCATGGTTATATGCGGAAGTTTGGCCTGTGCCGGATTTGTTTTCGTGAGTTAGCTTATCGAGGCGAGCTTCCCGGCATCAGCAAAGCTAGCTGGTAAATGCGGGGATATGAAGGAAGGGGGTAGTTGCAATTGATGACCGATCCCATTGCTGATTTTCTGACCCGCATCCGTAATGCGAACATGATCTACCAGGAAGAGGTAGAAGTGCCAGCTTCTAAGGTCAAGCGGGCTATAGCAGAAATCTTAAAGAATGAAGGTTACATCAAGAGCTACGAATATATTGAAGACAATAAGCAGGGCAAGATTAAGCTCTATCTAAAATATGGCCCGAACCGGGAAAAAGTAATTACCGGTTTGAAACGGATTAGCCGCCCGGGCTTGCGGATTTATGCTAAAAAAGGGGAAGTTCCTAAAGTCCTGGGCGGTCTGGGGACGGCGGTAATCTCAACCAGTAAAGGCATCTTAACAGATAAGCAGGCGCGCCGGGAAGGTGTCGGCGGCGAAGTAATCTGCTATATCTGGTAAGGCTGGAGGTGATCAGGTGTCACGTATAGGCAGGATGCCGGTGACAATACCGGCAGGAGTAGAGGTAGATATTGACGCAAATCATATAACAGTTAAAGGGCCTAAAGGACAATTGAGCCGCAAATTTCCAACCGAAATCACAATCAGCCGTGAAGGCGACGTGATTAAACTTACCCGGCCTTCAGACGCTAAACCCCATCGAGCACTTCACGGACTTTCGCGGACGCTGTTGCAGAATATGGTTACTGGTGTAACCCAGGGCTATACCAAAAACCTGGAACTGGCAGGGGTAGGTTACCGGGCTGCCAAGCAGGGTAATAAGCTGGTTCTTACAGTGGGCTATTCTCACCCTGTGGAAATAATACCGGAGGAAGGCCTGGAGATCGAAGTTCCAGCTCCTAACCGGATAAGCGTCAAAGGTATTGACAAAGAGGCTGTAGGTGCACTGGCAGCCAAAATACGCGACGTGCGTCCTCCGGAACCATATAAGGGCAAAGGTATTAAATACGAAGGCGAAAAGATCCGACGCAAAGTTGGTAAGACTGGCGCTAAGGGCGGTAGCTAATAGGAGGTAAAAAGATGTCCAAAGCAAAAAACCGTAAATTGGCGCAGCAGCGAAGACGCTTAAGGGTGCGGCAGCGTCTAACCGGCACTCCGGAAAGGCCACGCCTGTCTGTTTACCGCAGCCTTTGCCATATTTATGCCCAAATAATCGACGATACCAGGGGAGTTACTCTGGTTGCCGCTTCTACGCTGGAACCTTCGTTAAAGGGGCTTGGCAATACAAGAGATATTGAGGCTGCAAAAAAGGTGGGGCAGGCTATTGCACAGAAAGCCTTGGCCAAAGGGATTGACAAGGTCGTATTTGACCGGGGCGGCTATCTTTATCACGGCCGCGTAGCTGCTGTTGCTGAAGGGGCCCGGGAAGCAGGGCTTAAGTTCTAACATATGAAAGGAGGGAAATAATGGCTCGCTTAGAAGCGAACGAACTTGAAATAACTGAAAAAGTTGTTCATATAAATCGGGTAGCCAAGGTGGTAAAGGGTGGCAGGCGTTTTAGTTTTTCTGCTCTAGTGGTGGTTGGCGACGGTAAAGGACATGTTGGCGCCGGCCTGGGTAAAGCAGGGGAAGTACCGGAAGCCATTCGCAAAGGTATTGAGGATGGCAAGAAAAACCTCATCAAAGTACCAATGGTAGGGACTACCATTCCCCATGAGATTATTGGCAGGTACGGTGCTGGCAAGGTGCTTTTGAAGCCAGCTGCCCCCGGTACTGGTGTTATTGCCGGAGGACCGGTGCGAGCAGTTTTAGAGGCAGCCGGTGTACGTGATATTTTAACTAAATACCTGGGATCAGCCAACCCGAATAATGCCGTATATGCTACTATTGAAGGTTTGAAACAACTCAAAAAAGCTGAAGAGGTAGCCCGTCTGCGGGATAAAACTGTGGCGGAGCTAATCGGCTAGGAGGAATGGCATTGGCGAATCTTAGAATCACCCTGGTTAGGAGTTTAATTGGCAGGCCGGAGACAGAACGCAAAACGGCCCGGGCTTTAGGCCTAAAGAAAATTAACGCAGCAGTAATCAGACCGGATACTCCGGAAGTAAGGGGTCAGGCCAAAAAGCTAGCCCACCTGGTCCGTGTAGAAGAAATCGATTAGGAGGTGACAGGGGTGCGCTTGCATGAGTTACATCCTGCCCCCGGTTCGCGCCGTAAAAAAAACCGGGTGGGTCGGGGAATTGGCTCCGGGCTTGGCAAAACAGCCGGGCGCGGCCATAAAGGCCAGAAGGCCCGTTCCGGCGGTGGTGTCCGCCGCGGCTTTGAAGGGGGACAAATGCCCTTAATTCGCCGTATACCTAAAAGAGGTTTTACTAACATATTTGCCCGCAAACCTGTAGCTATTATTAATGTAGGCGACCTGGAACGTTTTGATGATGGCACAGTAGTAACCCCGGAATTATTAGCCGAAGCCGGTTTGGTTAAGCAAGCACGTAACGGAGTAAAACTTCTGGGCGAAGGCCAGATTAGCAAGAAATTGACAGTAAAAATTCAGGCGGCCAGCAGCCAGGCCATTGCCAAAATCGAGGCAGCCGGTGGCAAAGTTGAGGTGATGTAGGTGCTAAATACCTTAGCAAGCGCCTGGAAATTGGAAGACTTGCGTAAGAAGATATTTTTTACGCTGGCCATGTTTGTTGTCTTCCGCCTAGGTGCTCACGTTCCCGTCCCCGGTATAAACAGCGCTATTATAGAAGAACTCATCGGAACTGGTACTATCTTTGGCTTTTTTGATGTTATTTCCGGTGGTGCTTTTAAGCGCTTTACCATTTTTGCTATGGGCATCATGCCGTATATCAATGCCTCGATTATTATGCAGTTGTTGACGGTAGTCATACCAGCGCTAGAAAGGCTGGCCAAAGAAGGTGTAGAGGGCCGCAAAAAAATAATTCAGTATACCCGTTATGGGACGGTTATCCTGGGCCTAATTCAATCGCTGGGCATGGCTATGTACCTGGCCCGTTCCAATGCTTTTACCAACCCTGGCCTTCACAATTACCTAGTTGTTGGCATAATGCTTACAGCGGGGACAGCATTTCTGATGTGGCTTGGCGAGTTAATTACCGAGAAAGGTATTGGTAATGGTATCTCTTTGATTATATTTGCTGGTATCGTGGCTAGGATACCGGCAGGAGCAGTAATTTTTTATCAATACCTGGCAGCCGGTACGGTTAACGTTATTTCGGCCCTGGTCTTCCTTGCTATTGCCTTGCTGATTATAGCCGCGGTTGTAGCTATGAACCAAGGAGACCGGCGGATCGCGGTACAATACGCTAGACGTGTGGTAGGTCGGCGGGTTTATGGGGGCCAGAGCACCTTTATTCCCCTAAAGGTGAACCAGGCGGGCGTTATCCCGGTAATTTTCGCCATGTCAATCTTGCTGTTTCCCACTACGCTGGCATCATGGTTTCCCAATAGCGCTCTCGGCCAGTGGGTGGTAAAGATATTCGATCCCGGCTCAGTTTTTTATATGAGCATTTACGCTTTGCTAATTATCTTCTTTACCTATTTTTATACAGCTGTTACCTTCAACCCTCAGGATGTAGCCGAAAACATGAAAAAATACGGTGGTTTTATCCCGGGCTTGCGACCGGGTCGGCCCACCTCTGAATATATTGAAAAAATTTTGGCCCGGATAACCCTTTCCGGGGCCATCTTCCTGGCATTTATTGCTGTATTGCCCAACATAATGATGGCTATAACAGGTATAAATGTCTATTTTGGCGGGACATCGCTTTTGATTGTGGTCGGTGTGGCTTTAGATACGATGAAGCAAATGGAGGCGCATCTGCTGATGCGCAATTACCAGGGTTTCATTAAATAATACCAGGGGGTTTATAAGCATATGCGTTTGGTTCTCTTGGGGCCGCCTGGAGCAGGAAAAGGTACCCAGGCACAGGAAATTAGCAAACGCTTGGGAGTACCTCATATTTCGACAGGTGACATGTTTCGTGAAGCAATAAAAGCCGGGACGGAATTGGGACGGCAGGCAGAGCAATACTTGCGAGGGGGCTTGCTGGTACCCGATGCAGTTACGGTTGGCTTGGTGCAAGAACGGTTAGGGAAAGCTGATTGCAGTAATGGTTACCTGCTGGATGGCTTTCCTCGCACCGTGGCCCAGGCAGAAGAGTTAACTTCCTGGCTGGAGAGCAGGCAGGAAGGGCTGGATGCAGTTATCAATATTGAAGTGCCGGCAGAGGAGCTGCTGGTCCGTTTGACCGGTAGGAGAGTATGCAGTCAGTGCGGTGCTACCTATCATATCCGTTATAACCGACCTAGCGGAGACAAATGCGACCAGTGCAACGGCGAGCTAAAGCAACGGAGCGATGATACTGAAGCTGTTGTCAGCAAACGGCTGGAAGTTTACAGGAAACAAACAGCTCCCTTGCTGGCCTATTACCGCAAAAACGGGCTGCTAAAGGAAGTTGACGGTACGAGAGATATTACAGAAGTGACCAGGGCTATCGGGCAACTTCTGGGGCAGGATTGGCAATGATTATCCTAAAATCGCAGCGGGAAATTGCCCTGATGCGAGAAGCAGGTAGGATTGTGGCCCTAACGCTGGCTAAACTAAGGGAGCATATTGCTCCCGGAGTAACTACCGGCGAGCTGGACCGTATCGCTGAGGAATATATTCGCAGTCAGGATGCAGTTCCTGCTTTTAAGGGTTATCAGGGCTTCCCAGCTAGCATTTGTACCTCGGTTAACGAAGAAGTAGTCCATGGCATTCCAGGTTTAAAGCGGCTGGCAGAAGGAGATATTATTAGTATTGACGTTGGCGTGGTAAAATATGGTTATGTAGGCGACGCAGCTATTACCTTTCCTGTCGGTAAAATCAGCAGGCTAAAACAGCACTTGCTGGAAGTTACCGAAGCTGCTCTTTATGAAGGCATCAAACAGGCAGTTGTAGGTAACAGGCTGACGGATATCTCTCATAGTGTTCAGGCCTATGTGGAAAAAAACGGCCTGTCAGTAGTGCGTGATTATGTGGGGCATGGAATTGGCAGGGATATGCATGAAGACCCCCAAATACCAAATTTTGGCCCCCCCGGGTTTGGGCCCCGTTTGCGCGCCGGGATGGTCCTGGCTATTGAACCGATGGTAAATGCCGGGACTTATGAAGTCTACACTCTAACTAATCAATGGACGGTAGTAACCAGGGATAAAAAACCTTCAGCCCACTTTGAGCATACCGTGGCGATCACAGAAAATGGGCCGGAGATCCTGACGTTACCATAGCTGATAGGGTGGAGGCGATGGCTGTGTTAGCGGAGGTTTTAAAAGTCGGGCAACTGGTGTACTCCCGGGCAGGGCGTGACCGGGGCAGGCCTTTCCTGATCTGGCAGGTTTGTAGCGATAGGAGGGTTTACATGGTTGACGGTAGTTTACGCACTACCGCAAAACCGAAACTTAAAAATATCATTCATATTCAGGCGGCTAAGGCGATTGATACTGAAATTGCGGAGCGCTTAAGCAGGGGAGAAAAGGTTACGGATGCAGAAATTCGGCAGGCAATTTCCCGCTTGACTGCAACCCAGGGAACTTAAAAAAGGAGGGGGGTTTACTTGAGCAAAGAAGACGTCATCGAAGTTGAGGGTAAAGTAATCGAACCTTTACGCAACGCTATGTTTAAGGTCGAGCTGACCAACGGACACCAGGTACTGGCACATGTATCTGGTAAAATAAGGATGAATTTTATTCGCATTTTACCCGGGGATAAGGTAACAGTAGAGTTATCGCCCTATGACTTAAACCGTGGCCGTATAGTTTACCGCCATAAATAAAGCCGGAAGAAAGCTGGGAGGTTTTAGTTGTGAAAGTTAAGCCTTCAGTGCGGGCAGTTTGCGAAAAATGCAAGGTTATCAGGCGCAAGGGCAAAGTAATGGTTATCTGTGAAAATCCCAAGCATAAGCAAAAACAGGGATAGATAGGGGGTAAGGCTTGATGGCGAGGATTGCCGGGGTAGACATTCCAAGGGATAAAAGAGTGGAAGTTTCCCTGACTTATATCTATGGTATCGGCAGGTCTACAGCCAATAAAATATTGGCGGCAGCTGCAGTAAATCCTGATACCAAGGTAAAGGACCTAACTGAGGAAGAAGTCAACCGCCTGAGGGAATATATCGATAAGAACGTTACAGTAGAAGGCGATTTGCGACGCGAAGTTTCGCTTAACATTAAACGATTGATTGAAATCGGTTCTTACCGGGGACTGCGCCACCGCCGGGGGCTTCCGGTACGTGGCCAGCGTACCAAAACTAATGCCCGGACACGCAAAGGTCCGCGTCGGACCGTAGGCGTACGGCGCAAGAAGTAAGGGGGAATAGTTATGCCACCACGCAGGACTACCAGGACACGGCGGCGTGCCCGCAAGAATATTGAAAATGGGATTGCTCACATCAAGTCCACATTTAATAATACAATAATAACAATAACTGACACTAATGGTAATGCCATTTCTTGGGCCAGTGCCGGAACCGTAGGCTTTAAGGGCTCGCGCAAGAGCACACCTTTTGCAGCCCAGATGGCAGCAGAGACTGCTGCCAAGCAGGCCATGGAGCACGGGCTACGGGAAGTAGAATGTTATGTTAAGGGGCCGGGAGCAGGTCGTGAAGCAGCCATCCGTTCATTGCAGGCAGCAGGATTGGAAGTTAGCGTTATTAAAGACGTGACCCCGATTCCCCATAACGGCTGTCGTCCGCCCAAACGGCGCCGGGTATAAGGGGCCGTATTTATATAGTAAGGATATTGTTTATAGTAAGGATACTACTCTGGAGGTTCAGGAAGGACTGGTCTACTTTCCACCTCCCATGGCTCAACCAGAGGTTAGAGGCCTCAATTCGAAACTGGTGCAGCCAGTTTTTATAGCCTCCCACCTCCAACTTTCCAAAACTTATTGCTAGATTAAGGAGGAGGTTGTAATTTGGCAAGATATACAGATTCTACCTGCCGGCTCTGCCGGCGCGAAGGGGTCAAACTTTTTTTGAAAGGCGACCGCTGTTATTCTGACAAGTGCGCTGTAAGTCGGCGGGCTTATGCTCCTGGACAGCATGGCCAGCGCCGTAAAAAACTGTCGGAGTATGGTTTGCAGCTCAGGGAAAAACAGAAAGCTCGCCGCATATATGGTGTTTTGGAAAGACAGTTCCGTAACTACTACGTTAAGGCCAGCCGGCAAAAGGGTGTAACTGGCGAAAACTTACTCGTACTCCTGGAAAGGCGCCTGGACAATGTGGTTTACCGCCTGGGTTTTGCTGATTCTCGGGCTGAAGCCAGGACCCTTGTACGCCATGGCCATTTTACCGTAAACGGCCGCAAGGTTAATATACCATCTTATCTGACCCGTCCAGGGGAAGTGATTGCTGTGCGGCCTAAGAGTAAAGAAAGTCCGCGTTTTAAGGAAATTGCTGCTGCTGCAGCCCACCGGACTGTACCGGCTTGGTTGCGTACTAACCCGGCGGACCTGGAGGGAGAGGTTCTTGCCTTTCCAACACGGGACCAGATCGACGCTAATATTCAGGAACACCTCATCGTTGAGTTATATTCCAGGTAAACCGGAAACTGGTTGAACTCACGAAAAGGAGGGGGACAATGCTGGAAATTGAAAGGCCAAAAATCGAACGCCAGGAGATATCCAATAAGTACGGACGCTTTATAGTTGAACCACTGGAGCGCGGTTATGGTATAACTC
>JAAYGJ010000279.1 GCA_012727745.1 Clostridia bacterium
ACTACTCAAAACTGGGGCCATGTAGGAATAGCCCTGCAAACCGGGAAATACGATGAAATAGATATCATTAATGCTTTGGACGAGGTGTATATTGAATCCGGAGGGTATCTGGCCCACGGCATGGACATGGACTATATCGGCTGGGCTTGGGTCTTTAATAAGAATTAAAAATGGCTAGGGATACTATATATACTGTAGGGATGGCAGCTTAAGGGAGAAGGCCTCCGGGTCCTCTCCCTTGAATTTTGGTTGGTGGTAGCTGCCAGCTTTATCCAGTAATTTATTACAGGAAAAGCCAGGTTTCTGTCGAATATTTTAGTACTAGAAGGAGGCGGGTAAAAAAACAAAAGGAGCGTAAAGAATGTTTAGAAAGATTATTTTTATGCTGATGGTCTTTGCACTGATGTTTCAACCTAGCTTTGGGCCCGGGGTGGGAACCATTGTGGAGGCAGAGGCAGAAGCAGCGGTAGCGCCAGGGTTCAAGCTCGGAAACGAGAGGCTGATGAGTACATATTATCACTTGATTGCCGGCAAGAAGGTAGGATTGATTACCAACCAGAGCGGGGTTAACAGTCGCGGAGAGAGCACTATTGAGGTCCTAGCCCGGGATCCGGGGGTTGAGCTAGTTGCCCTTTATGGTCCCGAGCATGGTATTGACGGCACCGCCAAAGCTGGAGCTTATGTCGAATCATATACCCATCCAGAACTGGGTATTCCCGTGTATAGCCTCTATGGTGCTACCAGGATGCCGACCGCAGCAATGCTGGAAGGCGTTGACGTACTTGTTTTTGATGTGCAGGACATTGGTTCCCGGACTTATACCTACATGTCAACCTTGAATTATTGTATGGTGGCAGCTAAAAAGTACAATAAGCCAATTATTGTCCTTGACCGGCCCAATCCCGTTGGCGGTACTATTGTAGAGGGCCCGGTGTTGGAGGATAAATTCAAGAGCTTTGTCGGCGTGGACAACCTACCTATGGCCCACGGCATGACTGCTGGCGAACTGGCCCAGTTTTATAACCGCCTTATCGGCGCGGACCTTACAGTAGTATCCATGGAAGGTTATACCCGTTCCATGATCTTCCAGGATACAGGTTTGCCTTGGGTGCAGACTTCTCCGATGATCCCGGATATTGATTCGGTATTCGGTTATATGGCTACCGGTCTGGGGGAAGGCACTGGCATTTTCCAGGCTGATTATTTCAAATGGATTGGCGGCAAGGGTATTGACGCCCAGAGATTTGCTGATTTATTAAACCAGGCTAATTTGCCCGGAGTAGTTTTTGTGCCCGAAGTGCGGGGCGAAGCCGGCGGGGTAAGGTTACAAATCGTTGACTATCATACTTTTAATCCGGCTAAGACTGGTTTTTATGCTCTGGCTTATGCCCGCTCTTTGAATAACTTTACTGTGCCCAAGAGTGGCGACACCGTTGTGATGTTTGATAAAATCATGGGTACCGACAAGATAGGCCGTTACCTGGAGCAAGATCTTTCACCCCAGCAGATTGAAGCCAATTATGCGCCGGCCTTAAACCGGTTCAAAGAAGAACGCAAGCAGTACCTTATTTATGGCGACCAGCCCGGTCAAAAAGTAGAAAAATCAGCTGCACTTAGTGTCTACGTTGATGGCCGTCCGGTTGTTTTCGATGCGGCCCCTTATATTGATGCCAGCGACCGCATCATGGTGCCTCTGCGCGCTATTGGCGAAGCACTGGATGCCCAGGTGGACTGGGATGGGGTAAAACGCACAATCACTGTTCGAAAGAACGGTCGCAAGAGTATTTTTACCGTTGGCAGTACTAAGGCGTTTATAGGCGGTGTCTGGGTGTCAATGGATACTTCGCCGGTAATTCGGGACGGGCGCACTATAGTCCCGGCCAGGTATGTGGCAGAATCTATCGGCGCCAGGGTAAACTGGGATGGAGCAACCCGGTCGGTCCGGATCGAGTCTGCGGCTGCAGTCAAATAGATGATCTTGCAACAAGGGCCGATTAATGATAGAATAATGCTTACAAAAGGATTATCAACGTTGAACTAGATATTAATTTTTGTGCGGAGAGATGGCTGAGTTGGTCGAAGGCGCTCGACTGGAAATCGAGTAGACGGGTCAAAAACTCGTCTCGTGGGTTCAAATCCCACTCTCTCCGCCATTTTAAATTTTATAGGTTTTGACCGTGCTAGACGGGGAGGTAGCGGTGCCCTGTAGCCCGCAATCCGCTATAGCGGGGTCGAATTCTCGCTGGCGGGCCTGGCCTGTGGGGACTGGCCGGTGTAAGGGGCGAAGATAACCGGGTCCTGCGCGACGAGAACTCATGAATCCCGTCAGGTCCGGAAGGAAGCAGCGGTAAGTGAGCACCCTCGGGTGCCGTGGGGGTGCCTGGTTGGAGTTACCTGCGCCGGTAACGCCCGGAGGTTATGTTCAACAGCGAGTGCACGGTCATTTATTTATTGACACAGCAAGGGATTATTCGGCAGGTGAATAATCCCTTTTTCATAATTCATTGCTGCTTAGTTTAAGGATAAAGGGGGGATAGGGTTTTGAGCCAGTACCAGGCTCTGTACCGGCAATGGCGGCCGCGTACTTTTGCCGAAGTAGCGGGCCAGGAACATATTACGCGTACTCTGCGCCATGCCGTCAGGGATGGTTTGCTGGTCCATGCCTATCTTTTTTGTGGCCCCCGGGGTACGGGTAAAACCAGTACTGCCAGGATCCTGGCTAAAGCAATTAATTGCCGCTCCAGCCAGGAAGGAGAACCTTGTAACGAATGCCCAAATTGCAAGCGTATCGATAGCGGCAATTCCCTTGATGTCCTGGAGATAGATGCTGCCTCCAACCGGGGCATTGATGAAGTGAGGGATTTGATTGAAAAAATTGCCCTGGGCGCGGTTGAGGGTAAGTATAAAGTTTATATTATTGACGAAGTACATATGCTTACTACCGAGGCTTTTAATGCCATTTTAAAAACTCTGGAAGAACCGCCTGAGCACGTTGTGTTTATCCTGGCTACCACGGAGCCGCGCAAAGTTTTACCGACTATTTTATCGCGCTGCCAGCGTTTTGATTTTCATTCCCTCGATGTGGCTACTATTACCCGGCGCTTGCATGAAGTGGCAACGGCCAATGGGGTACAAATTGAAACGGCTGCCCTGAATCTTCTGGCCCGCAAAGCCGGTGGGGCGATGCGGGATGCCCTGGGGCTCCTGGATCAGGTTCTGGCTGGCAGTAGCCAGGAAGTTATTACTGCGAACTATGCGGCTGCTATTCTGGGCATGGCACAGCTGGACACGCTCCTGAGGCTAGTTGGGGCCCTGGCTGAAAATGATGGGGCTGAGCTATTGCGCCTGCTGGATAGTAGCTTAAGCTCAGGGGTAGAGCCTAGACAACTAGTAGATGACTTGCTGGATTATACCCGCAACTTGCTTCTTTTGCAAATGGACCCTGGAGCAGGGGAATATACGGGCTTGTTGCCTGAAGAGGTTCAACAGGTGGCAGCCCAGGCGCAAAAGATTAATAAACGGCGTTTGCTTGATTTGATGGAAAGGCTGCAACAGTGCGGCGCGGCTTTGCGCTGGAGCAACCAGCCCCGCATCCTCCTGGAGATGACTCTGGTGGGGTTTATTGTTGCCCCTGCGCCGGCTCTGGAGGATTTAAGCCGTCGGGTAGAGGCGCTGGAAAAACGCTTGCTTGAGCTAACCGCTAGGGGTACTCACGGGGAAAAGCAGCAAGCAGCAGGCGCGGACAAGTTTACTGCTGCTGGCCGTGCAGCCAGGGCTCAGGAGGGGGCCGGTGTTTTGCCCTCTCCTACTACCGGCGCAGCGCAGCAAACTGGGTCGCTGTCTGCAAAAAGCCGCGATGTCAGGAAAACATCTACGACTCAAGCTGCCGTTGACAGCCAGCATCTAGGGGTGCAAAGAGAAAAAAGCCCGGGAGCAGGAAAGCAGACAAAAGCGACTGGCCCAGCAGGCAGAGCCGGAGCTAGACTGTCAGCAGCTACTGCAAAGGCTGAGCCAGTAGCTGCCCCTGCCGCTGCCGGGCAGCAGGTCGGATTTAAAGCTGAGACGGACCGTGGCAACGAAAGCAATGCTGGGGCCGGTGTTGCCAGCGCAGGGCAAAAACTGCCATTTGCTGTTGTGCAGGCCAGGTGGGGAGAAGTTTTGACAGCGGCTCGCCGGGAAAGCATCCATTTGCAAGCTTATTTGCGCGAGGCCGAGCCGGTAGCCGTAGATGGCGACAGGGTGGAGGTAGTGGTCAAAACGGATTTCCACCGGGGCATGTTGGAACAACCGGCTAACAGGCGAAAGGTGGAGGCCGTACTGGAACGGGTGTTCGGCCTAACTTTAAAGCTGGTCATTAATGCCAATAAGCAGTCACAGACCGGGCCAGACCAGGAGGTAATCGAGAGCATGAAGGAATATTTTGGCCCGGAAAAAGTAGAAATTATAGATTAAGGCAGCAAAAAAATAGAAGAGGGGGATAATAGCATGGGCCTGAACATGAATAAAATGATGAAACAAATGCAGAAAATGCAGACGAAGATTAACAAACTGCAGGAGGAACTGGCAGAGAAAACAGTGGAGGCTACCGCCGGCGGTGGCGCTGTCCAGGTGACGGCTAACGGGCGTCAGGAAATTGTAAACATCAAGATTGATCCGGCTGCTGTCGATCCAGATGATGTAGAGATGCTCCAGGATCTGGTTCTGGCGGCTGTGAATGAAGCCCTGCGCCAATCTCAGGAAATGGCTGCCAGAGAAATGGGCAAGATTACCGGTAATATACAGCTGCCGGGGTTTTAAAAGATGTACTACCCTGAACCCCTTAACAAATTAATTATTGCATTGGGTAAATTGCCGGGGGTGGGGCCGAAGACGGCTCAGCGCCTGGCTTTTCACCTTCTCAACGCGCCTCCAGGCGAAGCCCGGGACCTGGTAACAGCAATTACGGAAGCGCGGCAGAAAATCCATTATTGTTCTGTTTGCGGCAATCTTACCGATCGGGATCTCTGTAGCATTTGCAGTGACCCTCAGCGGGACAGTTCCATTATCTGTGTTGTGGAGGAGGCCCGGGATATTATAGCTCTGGAAAAAACTCGCCAATATCGTGGACTCTACCATGTTTTACAGGGGGCCATTTCGCCAATGGATGGTATCGGGCCGGAACAGTTGACTGTCAAG
The DNA here is from genome assembly GCA_012727745.1 of Clostridia bacterium. Lineage (GTDB taxonomy): Bacteria > Bacillota > DSM-521 > Neomoorellales > Neomoorellaceae > JAAYGJ01. The sequence goes on from JAAYGJ010000279.1 coordinate 5,176, forward strand.
GAGCTTTTGGGGCGACTGTCAGAAAGGGAAGTAAAAGAGGTAGTGCTGGCAACTAATGCCGATGTAGAAGGCGAGGCTACAGCTCTTTACCTGGCCAGGTTAATAGCTCCTATGGAGATTAAAGTAACCCGTTTGGCTTATGGCATCCCGGTAGGTAGCGATCTTGAATACGCCGATGAGATTACTCTTGCCCGGGCTTTTTCCGGACGGCGGCAAATAAAATAAAAAAATGGCAAGAAATTACTCCCAACTGCATATCATAGGATTAAAGCAGTTGGGAGGTGGTTGGTGTGGCTGCCTGGGGCGTTAATGAAGAATTGGAAAGTTTAGCTGCAGCTATAAAGGAAGCTAAAGAAGAGTGGTTTGCAGCCCAGCGTTTTTTTGCCGAGGTAACAGAACCTGACCTGGTAGACCAGGCTATTTACCGCTTACAGGCGGCAGAGCGAAAATATATTTACCTTTGGAAAGAGGTTCGTAACAGGGCAGGGATCCCGATTATAAAACCTGAGGAGTGGTAGCCATGGCCGGCGAGATCCTCCAGCTGGCGTTTGCGGTTCTGTTTTTGCTTTTCGTGCTATATCTTTTGGGCAGCATCCTCTTAAAACCATTGAAATTGATTTTTAAGCTTGTTGTTAATTCTCTGCTAGGGGTGGTACTGCTCTGGGTGTTTAATTTTTTGGGTGCTTTCTTTAATTTTTTTATTCCTCTAAATGTGGTTACGGTCCTTATTGCCGGCTTCCTGGGCCTGCCAGGGTTAATTTTACTGGTCGTTTTAAACCTGGTGCTATAACAAATCAGATATACACTGCTGGCGCTG
>JAAYGJ010000280.1 GCA_012727745.1 Clostridia bacterium
TTAGTGCCCTGGGGGTGAAAATCGATACCCTGACGGCCGAGCAGGAACGTTACCTGGCAAGCTGGCAGCATTAATTAAGTACTGTTTAGTGGTGACGCCCTCCCCTGGAGGGTCAATTTTTTAAGGCTGCTTTATGATTTTGGAGGTTTTAGGGATGTTCGAACCGCTTTCTCCCATTGTCTGGCGTGACGGTCAGGTGGAGATTATTGACCAGACCCGCCTGCCGCTGGAACTGGTTTTGATAAAACTCCGCACAGTTGAGGAGGTCTGGGAAGCCATTAAAACCTTAAAAGTTCGCGGCGCGCCGGCTATTGGCATTGCAGCGGCGCTGGGCTTATACCTGGCGATTAAAGACAGCCAGGCTGCAGATAAAAAGGGTTTTCAGACCGAATTAAGCCGGGCTGCTGACTACCTGGCTTCCTCGCGGCCTACGGCGGTAAACTTATGCTGGGCTTTGCAGCAGGTACAGCAGGCCGTAGGGCTTGCTGCTACAGACGATGTTTCTTCTTTAAAAGAAGTAGTTTTAAGTGCAGCCCTGGAGCTCCGCGCTGGCGATGAGAAGATGTGCCGGGATATTGGCTGCCAGGGGGCGCCCCTTCTTCAAGATTTGGAGGCTGTTCTCACTCATTGCAATGCCGGCACCCTGGCTACCGCCCGTTATGGTACTGCCCTGGCGCCAATCTATCACCTGGCTGCCCGGGGCAAACTGCTTAAGGTTTTTGTCGATGAGACCCGCCCCCTGCTTCAGGGGGCTCGCCTGACGGCCTGGGAATTACAGCAGGCCGGGATTCCGGTTACCCTAATTACCGATAGTATGGCAGCTACGGTTATGGCCCGGGGATGGGTGCAGGCGGTCATTGTCGGCGCTGACCGTATTGCCGCTAACGGCGATACGGCTAATAAAATCGGCACTTACGGGCTGGCCATCCTGGCCCGGGAACACGGGCTGCCTTTCTACGTAGCTGCCCCTAGCTCGACTTTTGACCTAAGTATTGCTACAGGCGAGCAAATACCTATTGAAGAGAGGGCAGCAGCGGAAGTAAGTTGCTTTGGGGGGCAGCCGGTGGCTCCCCAGGGAGTTAATATCTTTAACCCGGCTTTTGATGTTACTCCTCACCGCTATATAACGGCTATTATTACGGAAAAAGGCGTTATTAGGCCGCCTTTTGAGGCCAATTTGCCCGTTATTATGGGAAAATAAGGCTTGCGTTGTTGCCCCCTTGATTGCATCAACATAAATTTTTTTCTTTAATAAGGGAACTTTTTCTTGCAGTATAACGTCTAAAGATATAATAAAAGGAATAGTTATATTTGTAAGCCGGGAGGGAAAACAATGAGCAGAGATACTGCTGTAGTTATGACCTTTGCCATAATGGGGGTAATGTTTTTCCTTGCCCTGCTTGGAAAGGTTATACCTTGATTGTTCCGGGTTGGATAATTTGGAGTTACTTCTCAGACCGGGCAAAAAACGAACTGCTTCATAAGTTGATACCTGTTTAAGGAAAACCTGGCGGCAAATAAATAAAGCCGGCTAGGTTTTTTTATACCGAGCACAGCCGGCAGTTTTGGCTTCATACAGTTGCCGCTTCCAGGTAAACCAAGCTGCAGCTGTCGGCATCCAGGTAAGCTTCCAGGCCCAGGGGGAGGGTGGCCTGGATTGCCAGGTGTCCGGCCGGCAGGCCGTAGCAGCAGGGCAGGCCCAGGGGAGCCAGGTGATTAATAATAACATTTAAAAAGTTGTTTTCTTGTTCAAGGTCCCCGCATCCGGTGCAGTGGCCGAAACAGATGCCGGCAGCTGTTTTTAATTTGCCTGCCAGTGCCAGTTGAGTCAGCATCCTGTCGAGGCGGTAGGGGGCCTCACCTACTTCTTCGAGGAAGAGGATTTTATCCCTGGTATCAATTTCGTAGGGAGTACCTAGAGTAGCAACTACCAGGGAAAGGTTGCCGCCAGTTACTTTCCCTTGCGCCTGTCCGGGGGTAATAGTAAAGGCTGCCGGCAGTTCTGTCAGCGGTTCAATTTTGCCGATAGATTCGGCAGCGGTCAGGGATTTGAGCAGGCTGGCCTGAGTGTAGGGGACGACTCGGTTGCTGCCCAGTTCAGGGTAAATCATGGGACCGTGAAAAGTCACCAGGCCGGTCATGCGCTGCAGGGCCAGGTGCAGGGCAGTGATGTCGCTGTAGCCCACCAGGATTTTGGGGTGACTGCGGATCAAGTCATAATTTATACTGTCCAGCAGCCTCAGACTGCCGTAGCCCCCCCGGAGGCAGATTAAAGCCTTGATCTCAGGGTCGCAAAACATCTGCTGCAGGTCGGCCAGCCGTTCAGCGTCGTTAGCGGCAAGATAGCCATGATAGCTGCCGGCTTGTTTGATGTTGCTACTGGTGCGCACCCGGTAGCCAAGCTTCTGCCAGAACTGGATACCCCTTGACAGGTATTCTATCTGTGGCAGCGGGCTGGCCGGGGCAATGATGCCGACAGTATCTCCCTTTACCAGCCGAGGCGGCTTTATTGTTGCGGGGGAAGCGGCCAATTAGCACAACTCCTTTCCTTTAATATATTGAGGAAAGGTAATTATTTATAACCTGACATAGGCAACAAGTTGGCAGCAGGTTCTAAAA
>JAAYGJ010000024.1 GCA_012727745.1 Clostridia bacterium
CGGTTACCCTGTACCAGGCGGTAGCGGAAATTTTGGCGCGGATTTACCGCATGCAGGGCAAACTCAATTGAGAAGTGAGAAGTGTGCCGTGAGAGGTGCGAAGGGGCATGTTGGAGCTGGGCAGCTGGCAATGGGAACAGGAGATGGGGTTTAAGTTTTTGAGCTAACAGGTGTTGCTAAATATTTGGAGGGCTTTGGAATTATGGCGGCAGATAGTGGCCTGTTGAGCAATTTGCGGCGGTTTAGTTTTCATAAAGACGTACTGGTGGCAGCGGCAATCCTTGGGGTGGTACTGTTACTAATTATTCCCATTAGCCCCCGGGCAATGGATATTTTGCTGTTTGCCAGCTTTTGTGTCAGTATGGTTATCCTGCTGACAACGATGTTTGTCCGCAACGTTCTGGAATTTTCCGTTTTTCCTTCCCTATTGCTGGTAGTAACCCTGTTCCGCCTGGCCTTGAATACTTGTTCTACCAGATTGATTTTAAGCCGGGCTGAGGCCGGTAGCGTCATCGAAACTTTTGGCAGTTTTGTTGTCCAGGGTAATTATGTGGTTGGCTTTATTATCTTTATAATCATTACTATTATCCAGTTTGTGGTTATTACCAATGGAGCTGGCCGGGTGGCTGAGGTGGCAGCCCGGTTCACCTTGGACGCTATGCCCGGCAAACAAATGAGTATTGATGCTGACCTTAACGCGGGGTTGTTAGGGGAAGATGAAGCCCGGGCCAAGCGGCAAGAGCTGCAACGGGAAGCTGATTTTTATGGGGCGATGGACGGTGCCTGCAAGTTTGTCCGGGGGGATGCCATCGCCGGCATTATCATTACGATTATCAATATTGTGGGCGGCCTGGCTATAGGCGTCTGGCAGCTGCAGATGCCTCTGATGGATGCAGTCCACACCTATACCAGGCTGACGATTGGTGACGGTCTGGTTAGTCAGATACCGGCGCTGATGGTTTCTACCGGGACGGGCCTGCTGGTGACCCGCTCCGGGACTATTGACAATTTTGGTAAAGAAGTTGTTGGCCAGCTCAGCGGTTATCCCCGTCTCGGCATGCTGGCGGCTGTAGCCCTGTTCCTGTTAGGGCTTTTACCGGGGATGCCCCATCTTACCTTTATTGTCCTGTCCCTTGGCATAGGTTATGCGGCTTTTGTGTTACAGCGCGAGGAGGAGGCACGCAAGGAGCAACGGCGTGAAGTGGCAGCGGCCAGGCAACAGCAGCAGCGCCAGCCGGAAAATGTGCTGCCATTTTTCCAGGTGGACCCGCTGGAGCTGGAAATCGGTTACGGCTTGATACCCCTTGCTGATGAAAGCCAGGGAGGGGACCTGCTGAACCGTTTGGCAGCTGTACGGCGCCGCTGCGCCCTGGAAATGGGTATTTATGTGCGTCCTATTCGTATTAGGGATAATCTGCAGCTTCTACCCAATGAGTACGTTATAAAGTTGCGCGGTATTGAGTCCGCCAGGGGTACAATCCAGCCAGGACACCTGCTGGTGATGAATCCAGCCGGTACTGAGGGGCCGCCGGGAGGTATACCCACCCGGGAGCCGGCCTTCGGTGTTCCGGCCTGGTGGGTAACGGCTGACCGGCGCGAGGAAGTAGAACTGGAGGGCTTTATGGTTGCGGATGCAAGTTCGGTCCTGGTGACGCACCTGACCGAATTTGTCAAGGCCCATGCTGCCGAGTTGCTGGGCCGCCAGGAAACGAAAGAGCTGCTGGACCAGGTCAAAGAAAATAACCCGGCGGTAGTGGAAGAATTACTGCCTGATTTGCTGAGCCTGGGTGAGATACAGAAGGTCCTGGCCTGTCTGCTGCAGGAGCAGGTGCCCATCCGCGATATGGTAACCATCTTGGAAGCTCTGAGCGATGCGGCCCGCAGCAGCCGCGATCTGGATTACCTGGTAGGGAATGTGCGTCAGGCTTTGAGCCGTACTATCAGCAGGCAATATGCCCGGGAGGGCAAAATTACAGCCGTTACCCTCCATCCCGCCCTGGAGCAAAAATTGCTGGAGGCAGTGCAGCCGACCTCACAGGGACTATTTCCTGCCATAGCTCCGGAGGAAGCTACCAGGCTGCTTAACAAACTGGGACAAGCGGTAGAGAGAGCGGCTGCCGGGGGTGTGCAACCGGTTATACTCTGTTCGGCGCGGCTGCGCCTGCCTTTGAGGCGGTTGCTGCAGCGTTCTCTGGCTCACGTGCCGGTGCTGGCTTTTAATGAATTGGAGCCTGGTCTGGAGATTGAGGCTGTCGAGGCGGTGAATGTAAATGAAAATTAAACGCTATCTGGTCCGTGATATGCAAGAAGCCTACCTGGCCATTCGTCGTGACCTGGGACGAGATGCAGTGATAGTAGCTACGCGCAAAGTACGCCAGCCGGGGCTAAAGGGATTTTTTCTCCCTGCGCACCTGGAAGTGACGGCTGCCGTGGAGACGTTACTGGAAGCAAAGCCTGTAACTGCCGGCGCAACGGCAGTGGGAGGGGCAAAAATGTCGGCGGCCGGCAGGATAGAGGCAGTGGCGGGATCCATATCCGGGCCGGGAAACGGTTCCTGGCCCGGCATGGCGGATTTGCAACGGGAATTGGGAGAAATTAAGGCTGCCATAGCGCGCTTGCAACAGCCGGGCGCAGATAATAATGCGCCGGCTGCAGCGAGCTGGCAGGAAAGCTCTTTGCTGGAACAGGAACTGGAACGGGAACTGGTGCAGGAACTGCTGGCTGGAATTGAAACGATGGATGATCGGGAGCTAATTAGCGATATTATCCGGAGCCGTCTGGCTGACTGCCTGGCCGGCCAGGTAGCAGCTGAATCCCGGCAGCGCATAAAAGTTTTCATCGGGCCCACCGGGGTAGGCAAGACTACAACCCTGGCCAAGCTTGCAGCCCGTTATAAGCTTTATCAAGAGCAAAAAGTAGGTTTAATTACTTTGGATACTTATCGGATTGGTGCTGTGGACCAGCTGCGCACTTATGCTGAAATTATGAGCTTGCCCCTGGAAGTGGCGATGACACCGCGGGAATTCAGGGAGGGCCTGGAACGGCTGGCAGACTGTGACGTGATCCTGGTGGATACTGCCGGGAGAGCGCCGGATAATAAAGCGATGCTGGTTGAAACGCAGGGTTTTCTCGAGGCGGTGCCGGAACGGGAAGTATATCTGGTTTTGAGTAGCAGCAGCCACCGGCGCGATTTATTGCGGGCGGTGGAGAAATTTAGGATTTTAGATTATAACCGGCTCATATTTACTAAACTTGATGAAAGCACCTGCCCTGGAGTGCTGGTTACAGTGGCTCAAGCCGCAGGTGTGCCGATAACTTATATAAGCACCGGACAGAATGTACCGGATGATCTGGAACTGGCGGAACCTTATCTCCTGGCACAAAGAATCTGGGAAGCGGTAGAGAAGCATGGATCAGGCGGCCGGGTTGCGTAATCTGGTTAGAGGATGCCCGCCGCAACGGGCACGGGTGATTGCCGTGGCCAGTGGTAAAGGTGGCGTTGGCAAAACCAATATTGTGGTAAACCTGGGTTTAATTCTGTCCCGCCAGGGGAAAAAAATTCTAATCCTCGACGCCGATCTGGGGCTGGCCAATGTGGACATCTTGTTGGGTTTGTTGCCTCGCTATAATCTGCTGGATGTTCTTAACGGCCAGTGCAACTTACAGGAAGTAATCGTCCGTGGTCCCCATAATTTGCTTTTGATTCCAGGCGTATCCGGATTTGAGAAATTGGCCGAGCTTGATCATTTCAGCCGTAACCAGCTGATGAAAGAACTGGCAACTTTGGCAAAGGAAGTTGACATAATTTTAATAGATTCGGGGGCCGGTATTTCCCGTACAGTTTTGTCCTTTGCTGCTGCTGCCGGGGAAGCTATAGTAGTATCCACGCCGGAGCCGACAGCAATCGCTGATGCCTATTGTTTGATAAAAGCTTTACAGCGTCTGAATGTAAGTATGTATCTGCTGGTCAACCGTGCTGCCAGCGATGCGGATGGTATGATTACCGCCCGGCGTTTAAGGGGAGCTTGTCACAGGTTTTTGCAGCTGGATTTGCCATTGCTTGGCATTATTCCCGATGATCGCCATGTTAGCGAGGCAGTGAGAAAGCAGCAGCCTTACAGCGCAATCTATCCGCGCTGCCGGGCAGCTAAAGCTTTGCAGGAAGCTGCCGCCCGGCTCCAAGGGCAGGATTTGCCGTTTATCGGCCCAAAAAATTTCTGGCAATGCCTGGAGCGCTTATTCGGAAGGTGAAGTTATGACCATCCCTGAATTTATTCAATTGAATCAGAAAGTTATTCTAAGGATAAATGAAGAAAAAGATATCCAGACAATAGTTCAGGACAAGCTGGATGAAGGTTTTGCCGTTCTGGCCCCGGGCAGGCGGGAAATAGAGTTGGCTCCGAACAAAGAGGTGGAAGTAATATGTTTTGCCGGCGATTGTCGTTATGCCTTTACGAGCCGGATTATCCGTTTCATTGCCGGCCCGCCTCCCTTATACCTGCTGGCTTACCCTGAAACTTGGCGGCGGATCCAGTTGCGTGCTCATGTGCGGGTTGAGGTAGTTATGGAATTTCGCTATGCACCCTGGCCGGTGGAAGACTGGCCCCATTCTCCGCCGGAAGCCCAGCACAAAGGAATCACGCTGGATATAAGCGCCGGCGGAGCGAGGGTGGTATTGCCGGAGCCTGTTGAGTCCGAAAGCTTACTGTACCTGGAACTTGATCTACCTGGATGGCGGAAGGTACATTCTCTGGCCCTGGCAGCCAGGATTAAGCGTTGCAACGAACGGATAATTGAGGGGAAAAAGGACTACGAAGTGGGGCTTTCCTTTGTGGGGATAGACCGAAAGCAGGAAGATCAGATTACGGCTTTTGTTTTTATGCAGCTTTTGCTGCAAAGACGCCGGAGGTTAAGGTAAAAATGGTTAGCAACGACAACGATTTATGGGCAACTTACCTCAGCGGGCGAGAAGACAGCTGCCGTCAGGAACTGGTTTTGAAATATTTGCCTCTGGTAAACTACCATATCAAGCGCCTGGCTGTTAAACTGCCCCGGCACCTGGAACAGGAGGATCTGGTTAGCTATGGCATTATCGGCTTGCTGGAAGCCATCGACCGTTTCGATCCTTCCCGGGGTGTTAAGTTTGAAAATTATGCTTCGCAGCGGGTGCGGGGGGCTATTCTCGATGCCCTGCGCAAGGCCCACTGGGCGCCCCGTACCCTGATAGAAAAACTGCGGCAAGTGGGCAATATCTACCGGCGCCTGGAGCAAGAACAGGGCGGGGAAGTGAGCGATGCCGAGGTTGCGGCGGCGGCAGGAATAACAGTAGCAGAGCTGCTGGAGCTGATGGAACGGGGTTCTCAGATGGCCCTGCTTTCACTGGAAGATTGCCTTGTCGGCCGGGGAGGAGAAGAGAGCGGTTCTGTCCTGGGGGAATACCTGATAGATCCCCAAAGCCCCGACCCGGTAGAATACAGCGAACGGCGTGAATTGCACCAGGCTCTGATTAAGGGGCTAGAGGAATTAAAAGAAAAAGACCGGCTGGTGCTCACTTTATACTATTACGAAGGCTTGACCCTGAAAGAAATTGGCAAAGTAATGGGCCTTTCAGAGTCCCGGATTTGCCAGCTCCATGGCCGGGCTATCATTAAAC
>JAAYGJ010000281.1 GCA_012727745.1 Clostridia bacterium
CACTAACCCCGAATTTCAGGGCGTTTGCGGCCTCTCGATCGACCAGAAACGACCAGCGTTGACCAGTACCTGCCAGACGCATTTTACACTTGAAAACCGGCGTATCGCAAGGTACCGTGGGTTCGAATCCCACTCTCTCCGCCAAAACAAAACGGCGCTGCAAACAGGCGCCGCTTTATTTTCAGGCAATAGCAATCTAGGCGGGAACCCTTGACTTATGCCGCCGTCTCTGTTAAAATAAGCGTTGCCGATAAAATGACGAGCGCCCGTAGCTCAACCGGATAGAGTAACTGGCTACGAACCAGGTGGTTGGGGGTTCGAGTCCCTCCGGGCGCGCCATTTCTTATCTGCGTCTGTAGCTCAGGTGGATAGAGCAGCGGTTTCCTAAACCGCGTGCCGGGGGTTCGAGTCCTCCCAGGCGCACCATGAATACTGTGAGGTGGCCCGTGTGGACCACTATTTTTATATGGGGGAGGCCCTGGCCGAGGCTGAAAAAGCCTTTAAGCTGGGGGAAATCCCCATTGGGGCTGTGGTTGTAGACGGGGGAGAGGTTATTGCCCGGGCTGGTAACCGGCGCGAAACCTGGGCTGACCCAACCGCCCATGCGGAAGTTATCGCTTTAAGGGAAGCGGCTCGCGTTCGGGGTAGCTGGCGCTTGTCCGGTACAGTGATGTACGTCACCCTAGAGCCCTGCCCCATGTGCGCCGGCGCACTGGTACAGGCACGGGTAAGCCGCCTGGTATACGGGGCTCCTGATCTGCGCGCCGGAGCAGTAGATTCAGTAGTAAACCTGGTGGAAAACCCCCACTTTAACCATCGGCTGGAGGTTATTCCCGGTATTAGAGAAGCAGAGTGCCGCGAAATATTAAAACGTTTTTTTCAACAGTTACGGAGAGATGGCTGAGTCTGGTTTAAGGCGCTCGACTCGAAATCGAGTGACGGTTGACGCCGTCCGTGGGTTCGAATCCCACTCTCTCCGCCAGATAAATTTCAAAAGGGATTATCATCTTTTAGGTGATAATCCCTTGCTATATCTTGAGAGGTTTTTTAAGGCACCGATAAAATTATAGGATTAGACAATCTGTACAAACAGGAATACACCAGGAACAGGTGCCCCTTGCTTCCTGTCGTTTTTTACAGGTGCTTTCTAGAGCAATCCGTAGCCGAATACACCTAAAATACCGGCGCCGAGAATAACAAGTACGGGGTTTGGCTTTTTCCATCTAAGAATTCCCAAGCATATAAGTGCTATAACCAGGGCTATACAGTCAACACTTCTTATTTCAGTTAGGATAGTTGTATCAAACAGGGTCAAAAGCATAATGGCCATTCCGGAAACGCCAATGAGCGCCGTGACGGCAGGGCGGATGCCGTCTAATGCTCCGCTGACAATCGCAAGCTGGCTGTATTTAGTGTAAAGACAGGCCAGGGTCAGCACAATAATAAAAGAGGGGAGCATACAGCTGAGCGTGGCAATAATTCCTCCTAAAATACCGCCCATAGTAACGCCTACATAGGTGGCAGTGTTAATGGCCAGCGCCCCCGGGGCAATTTCTGAGATGGTAATCATACCTATAAATTCGGGTAAAGTCAGCCATCCCCTTTGTTCCACTACCATCGATTGAACGACGGGAAGAGCAGCATGACCGCCGCCAATGCTAAAAAGACCAATTTGAAAATAACACCAAAATATTTCAAGATAAATCATTTTTTGTGCGCCTCAACTTTATTTAGCTTATATAGTTTGTAATATGCTGCGGCAATACCTAAACAGGCAGCTGTTATTATGATTGAAATGATGCTAACTTTAAAGAAAAAAGAGGCTATGAAGGCAGCTACCATGATCGGAAGCACAAGGGCGTTTTTAGTATCAAGTGTATCCCGGGCCATTTTAACAACAAGGTCAAGGATAACTGTCGCCACGCCTGCTTGCATACCTTTCAAAACGTTGCAAACTACCTCGTTGTCACGGATGGCAGCATAAAAGATAATAATAGTAGTAATTATTATAAGAGGAGGAATGATGCTGGCAATAAGTGTAAGTGCTGCGCCGGGAACGCCGGCGACGCGGAAACCAACCAGCATAGCAGCATTTCCCGCAATAGTGCCTGGCGCGGATTGGGCAATCGAGATCAGATCGGTCATTTCCTTGTCTTCAATCCAACCGAACTGTTCTACATAGGTTTTTCGTAATAACGACAGGATAACAAAACCGCCGCCAAAAGCAATAGCGCTTATGGTTAGCGCCGAAAGAAATAGCTTCAAAAGTATTTGTCTTTTACTCTTACCGTGATAACTCATAATACCCTTCATTTCCTAAAGTTAATGTAATTATTGTTTAGGGGTAAGTACAGTTCACTTTTTGTAATTTGTCGCCAAATGCAGGCAACGCGTAAAGGATATTTTATTCGCATTATTTACTCTAGCAGAAAAAGTGGTTTTTGTAACCTTCCCCTGGCATTAGAGCGTTATATTTAATGCTGTTCTAGGGGCATTGTTGACAATTAGCCGCAGATAACTTTTAATATACATTATATACCTGGCTGTAAAATACAGGCGAATAGTAATAAAATGGAAGCGAGGATGAAATGAAAAATATTAAAGATATTATTTATGTAATCGGACATAAAAATCCCGATACTGATTCCATCTGTTCTGTTATCGCCTATGCTGAACTCAAGAAACGGTTAGGATATAATGCTATTCCAGTTCGCTTAGGTGAGATCAACAGGGAAACGGACTTTGTGTTGAAACACTTTGGCGTAAGTGTTCCTATTGAGATTACTAATGTCAAAGCTCAGGTGTCTGACTTAAATTTTGATATTGTCAACACTGCTTCACCGGATATTTCCGTCCGAACTGCCTGGATGATAATGAACCGGAACAATATAAAAACACTCCCCGTTGTTGACGACAACAAGCGCTTTTTGGGCTTGGTTACCCTGTCCGATATTACCGAAAAATATATGGATATTACGGAAGATAACATTATCGCTAATAGCAAAACCCCTCTCCATAACATTGTCGATACTTTAAAGGGCAAGGTTGTCCAGGGGAGCGAAGAAGATTTCCATACCAGCGGTAAAGTGCTTATAGCGGCGGCACCTCCAGAAGAAATGGCGCCCTTTATCCAGAACGGCGATATTGTGATAACGGGTAATAGGGCTGACAGCCAGTATAATGCGATTGAGAACGGGGCCAACTGTATAATTATCACTTGCGGGGGTCAGGCCAGTAAAGAAGTTCTGGAACTGGCCGGCCGCAGGGGCTGTGTTGTAATTGAAACCAACATTGACACCTATACGGCAGCCAGGCTGATTAACCAGAGCATCCCCATCTCTTACCTGATGACAAAGGAG
>JAAYGJ010000282.1 GCA_012727745.1 Clostridia bacterium
CAAGAGTTTACTAAAATGGCGGCAGCCGGTGTGATTAAGGCTTTGCTGCCTATTATTGATAACCTTGAACGAGCCCTGACAACTGTTGAAATAGAAAAAAACAATTTTGCAGCCGGGGTAGAAATGATTTTACGGCAGCTAAAGGAAGTACTGGCTGCAGAAGGTTTAGCCCCTATTGAAGCGGTAGGGCAGCCGTTTAACCCGGAGTTGCATGAAGCAGTTAGCCGGGAAGAGACTGAAGACCAGGAAAAAATAAATCTGGTGCTAGAACAATACCGCCAGGGTTATACTTTACAGGGAAAGTTATTACGTCCCGCTATGGTTAAGGTGGCGGTGGCTGCAGCAACTGAAGACAAGCAAGAAGACATAGAAGGTGGAGAATAGGGGGTAGATATTAGATGGGAAAAGTAATTGGTATTGACTTAGGCACTACCAACTCCTGCGTAGCTGTTATGGAAGGCGGCGAAGCAGTAGTTATACCTAGCGCAGAAGGTGGAAGGACCACCCCTTCAGTGGTTGCTTTTACTAAAGAGGGCGAAAGAATTGTGGGCCAGGTGGCTAAACGCCAGGCCGTTACCAACCCCGAGCGGACGATTATGTCCATTAAACGGCATATGGGTACCAATTATAAAGTAAAGATAGATAATAAGGAATATACACCACCGGAAATTTCGGCTATGATCTTGCAGAAAATGAAAGCAGATGCCGAAGCCTACCTGGGAGAAAAGGTTACCAAGGCAGTCATTACGGTGCCGGCTTACTTCACTGACAGCCAGCGGCAGGCGACCAAAGATGCCGGTCGTATTGCCGGCCTGGAGGTTTTACGGATTATAAATGAACCGACGGCAGCTTCCCTGGCTTATGGCCTGGATAAGGGTCAGGACCAGACTATCCTTGTTTATGACCTGGGTGGCGGCACTTTTGACGTTTCGATTTTGGAACTGGGCGAGGGTGTGTTTGAAGTTAAAGCCACCAGCGGTAATAATCGCCTGGGTGGTGACGATTTCGATGAGCGAGTGACCCAGTATCTGGTAGATATTTGCCGCCGGGAACACGGGATTGACCTCAGCAAGGACAAAATGGCCATGCAGCGCCTGCGGGAAGCAGCGGAAAAGGCTAAAATCGAGCTTTCCAGTACGACCAGCACAAATATTAATCTACCTTTTATTTCGGCTACACCCAGCGGACCCATTCACCTCGATGTAAACCTTACCCGGGCCAAGTTTGAAGAACTTATCGCCGATCTGGTTGATAAGACGATCGAGCCAGCCCGCCGGGCCCTTGCCGATGCCGGTTTGGAGCCTAAAGATATTGACAAAGTATTATTGGTAGGCGGCTCAACCAGGGTGCCCCTGGTACAGGAAACGGTGCGTAAACTTCTGGGGAAAGAGCCGCACAAAGGTATCAACCCGGATGAATGCGTGGCCCTGGGGGCAGCCATTCAGGCCGGTGTCCTGGCCGGTGAGGTAAAAGATGTATTGCTGTTAGATGTTACCCCTCTGTCACTAGGGATAGAAACTCTCGGCGGGGTAATGACCCGCCTGATTGAGCGTAATACTACTATTCCAACTTCTAAGAGCCAGATTTTCTCGACGGCGGCTGATAACCAGACTACAGTGGAAATCCACGTGCTCCAGGGAGAACGGACTATGGCTGCCGATAATAAAACCCTGGGCCGTTTCCAACTTACAGGCATACCGCCGGCGCCGCGGGGTGTTCCCCAGATTGAAGTCAAGTTTGACATTGACGCCAACGGCATTGTCCATGTGTCGGCTAAAGACCTGGGCACCGGCAAGCAGCAGGATATTACCATTACTTCCTCCAGCGGTTTGTCGGAAGAAGAAATCGAGCGCATGATCAAAGAGGCAGAAAGCGCTGCCGAGGCTGACCGTAAGCGCAAAGAAGAAGTAGAAACTATAAACCAGGCCGATTCCTTGATTTACCAGACAGAACGCACCCTAAAAGAGTTCAAAGATAAGGCTGACCCGGCCGAGCTTGAAGCCATTGAAAAGGCGAAAAAAGAACTGCAGGATGTGCTGGCCAGCAAAGATATTGAGCAGATTAAAGCCAAGCAGGAAAAACTCTCTCAGGCGCTCTATAGTCTGACCACTAAAATGTATCAGCAGGCAGGTGCTCAAGCTCAGGGCCAGGCACAGGAAGGGGCCACCGCCGGCGGAAGCGGTGCGGATGGCAACACCTATGAGGCTGACTACAAAGTTGTAGATGAAGACAAAAAAGAGTAGTCGGTGAAATATGATGGCAAAACGTGATTATTATGAGGTCCTGGGGATTTCCCGTGAAGCTTCGGAACAGGAGATCAAGAAGGCTTACCGCAGGCTGGCACGGAAATACCATCCTGACGTAAATCCAGGCAATAAAGAGGCCGAGGAAAAATTCAAGGAGATCCAGGAAGCTTACGAGGTCTTAAGCGACAGCGAAAAACGGGCCCGTTATGACCGCTTTGGCCACGCTGGCATGGACAACGGCGGGGCTGGCGGCTTTGGCGGGATGGGGGCCGACTTTGGCAATTTTGGCGATATTTTCGACATGTTTTTTGGCGGCGGTTTTGGTGGTGGCAGCCGCCGCCAGGGGCCTCAGCGTGGCGCTGATTTGCGTCTGGATTTAGAGATTTCATTTGAAGAAGCAGCCTTTGGCACCGAAAAAGAAATCGGTGTTCCCCGTCAGGAGAGATGTGACACCTGCGGGGGCAGCGGTGCGGCGCCCGGTACCGGGCCGAAGCAATGTCCTGTCTGCCACGGGACCGGGCAGGTACGCTTCACCCAGAACACGCCGCTGGGCCACTTTCAGACGGTGCGTACCTGCCACCGCTGTCACGGCCAGGGAACTATTATTGAGATACCCTGTTCAGCCTGTCGCGGTAGCGGCGTTGTCCAGCGTACGCGCAAGATTAAGGTTAAAATTCCGCCAGGGGTGGATACGGGTTCCCGTTTGCGCTTAAGCGGCGAAGGAGAGAGCGGTGTCCGAGGCGGACCGCCAGGGGATCTTTATATCTATTTTAACGTCCGGCCCCATAAGTTTTTCCGCCGCGAGGGCTATGATGTGGTGTGCGAACTTCCCCTGACAATGGTACAGGCGGCGCTGGGCGATCGAGTGCAGGTAGCTACCCTGGATGGTAAGGTGGAGTTAAACATTCCCCCGGGGACGCAAAGCGGCTCTACTTTCAGGATAAAGGGGAAAGGTATCCCCCGCTTAAACGGCATTGGCCGGGGCGACCAGCATGTCCGCGTTATAGTTGAGGTCCCAGTTAACCTTACAGAAAGGCAAAAAGAGTTGTTGCGGGAATTTGGTCGCTTATATGGTAGCGAACCTAAAGGAGCCAAAGAACAGGAAAAGGGTTTTTTTAGAAAAGTAAAGGATGCCTTTATGGGCTAGGAGGTGTGCCGTAATGGTCCACCATTTTTTTCTTCCTGAAATAATAAATCCCGACAAGGAAGTTAACCTGACCGGGAGGAATGCCCATCATGCCGCCAATGTCCTGCGCCTACGTGTCGGTGACAGGGTGACTGTGGCTGATAGCAGCGGTCAGGGTTACCTGGCCACAATTAGAAGCCTGGCCAGGGATAGAGTGGCCATTACAATTGAAGCCACTGTGGCCAGCCCTGAACCCCGCATTGAGGTAAGCCTGTACCAGGGCTGGCCCAAAGGCAATAAACTCGATTTAATTATTGAAAAATCTACAGAACTGGGGATAGCTCGTATTGAAGTATTGCTAACTGAACGCTCTATTCCCCGGCCGGCGCCCAATGCTTTAGAACGGCGGCGGCAGCGCTGGCAGCAGAAAGCTCTGGCAGCGGCGCAGCAAAGCCGCCGCCACTTTATACCGCCGGTAAACGGCCCCTCCGAGTTGCCGGCGGCTCTGGCTGCAATCAGGCCAGGTACCTTGCTGCTGGTGCCGTGGGAAGAAGAGCACAGTATAGGCCTTAAAGCGGTGCTGGAGAAAGCGACTGCCAGTCGGCTGGCGGTTTTAATAGGCCCTGAAGGGGGTTTGAGCCCGGCAGAGATAGCCTTAATCCGTGAACGTGGCGGCATACCGGTAACCCTGGGGCCGCGCATCCTGCGGACGGAAACAGCCGGGCTGGCCTGCCTGGCTGCTATTATGTACGCTTTTGGTGAAATGTGAAGTAAGAGTTGGAGGTGAGCGTTAGTCATGACCTCACCCCGGGTTGCCCTGGCAAGCCTGGGCTGTAAAGTTAACCAGAATGAACTGGAAGCAATTAAACATCTCTTTTTAGGGGAAGGGTACCAGGTGGTCCCTTTCCCTCAGGAGGCAGATGTATACGTAATCCATACCTGTACTGTGACCCATGTCAGTGACAGCAAATCGCGGAAGCTTATTCGCCGGGCTGTCCGGGCCAATCCTGAAGCGGTGGTGGCAGTTACCGGTTGTTATGCTCAGGTGGCTCCCGGAGAAGTGCTGGCAATACCCGGGGTCCACATTGTGATTGGTACCCGGGAGCGGCACCGCTTGCCGGAGTTAGTTAGACGCGCCCGGGAAGGTAAAGCACCGCTCAACCTGGTCCAGGAGCACGAAGCCGGGGAAGCTTTTGAGGAACTGCCGGTTGTGGAACTGAGCCGGGCCAGGGCTTTTTTAAAGATTCAGGAGGGTTGCCGCGAGATTTGTACTTACTGCATCGTCCCTTATGCCCGGGGACCGTTGCGCAGCCGCCGCCCGGAGCAGGCTCTGGCCGAAGTAAAGCGCCTGGTCGAGGCCGGTTACCAGGAGATTGTTCTTGCCGGGGTTCATACTGGTGCTTATGGCCAGGATTTACCTGAAAAAGTAACCCTGGCCGGGCTGCTCGAGCTAATGATAAAGGTGCACGGACTGAAGCGTTTACGTCTCAGTTCGATTGACCCCCTGGATTTCACACCGGAACTAAAAGCAATATTGGCGGAGGAAGTTATTTGTCCCCATTTTCATATCCCCCTCCAAAGTGGGGATAACAGTATTCTCGAGGCAATGGGCCGCCGTTATACTGCTAGTTATTTTCTGGAACTAGTTGCTGATCTCCGTTCCCGCCGGCCCCGGGCAGCTTTCACCAGCGATGTGATGGTCGGCTTTCCGGGGGAGAAGGAACACCACTTTGAAAATACGGTGGCTACTGTCAAGGCAGCTGCCCTGGCAGGTATTCATGTTTTTCCCTATTCACCCCGGCGCGGCACCCCGGCAGCAACAATGCCGGAGCAGGTGCCGCCGGAAATAAAAAAGCAGCGGGAAGCCAGTTTGCTGCAGCTGGGGCGTAAGCTTGCTGACAGTTATGCCCGGCAGTTTTTAGGGGAGACTCTCGAAGTCCTGGTGGAAAGG
Organism: Clostridia bacterium; assembly: GCA_012727745.1. Classification (GTDB taxonomy): domain Bacteria; phylum Bacillota; class DSM-521; order Neomoorellales; family Neomoorellaceae; genus JAAYGJ01. Next base: position 5,324 of record JAAYGJ010000282.1, read on the forward strand.
CCCTTGAACAGTGCGGCCGGCGTTTTTACCGGCCATACCTCTAATTATCTGGCTGTTGCTTTTGCTGCCGATACAGATCTGAGCGGTCAGCTGCTGCCGGTAAAACTGTTGGAGTTAAAGAAAAGCTTCATTTGGGGTAAAATAGAAAAAGATGTGTAAGGTCCGGCAGGAAATTTGCCCGGTTTCTAGAATAAGTTACTTAATAAAGTAGAAGGGGAGTAGAATAATTGGCCAAAGACTGTCTCTTTTGTAAAATAGCTGCTGGCGAAGCCCCTGCCGAGGTAGTTTACCAGGATGAATGGGTAGTAGCTTTTAAAGACATCAAACCGGTGGCACCAGTCCATATTGTAATTATCCCCAGAAAACATATTCCCGATTTGACTGCTATTACTGCTGCGGATACAGAATTGCTGGGACGCATTCACCTGGCAGCAGTGGAGGTTGCCCGGCAATTGGGCTTGAGCGAACGGGGCTTTCGCCTGGTGAACAACTGTAAAGACGAAGGGGGACAGGTTATCTACCACCTTCATTTTCACCTCATCGGCGGTCGCCAGCTGCGTATCCTGGGTTGACGCTAAAATAAGGATAGATTATAATTAGGGTCGTGCATGTTTGCCGAAGCAGCACTCACCGGGTTACACGGGGGGAGGGAAGAAAGTATGAGCGAGGTCAGGGTTGGTAAGAATGAATCCCTGGATGCAGCCCTTAGGAGATTTAAACGGGTGTGTCAGAAAGCAGGAGTTCTTGCCGAAGTCCGTAAACGAGAACACTACGAAAAGCCGAGTGTAAAACGCAAGAAAAAATCAGAAGCGGCCCGCAAGCGTCGTTGGAGATAAATAAAAAAGATTCACTTCCCTCTTTCTTGATGATAATAATTTACCCGGTGAATAATGGCTGGTTAAATTTAAACTACAAAAGCCTGGTCATAAGAGACCAGGCTTTTTTGCGGTCTTTTTTTATTCAATGGCGCATAAAGTTAAGGCAGGAGGGGGGTAGGATGGGAAAAAATCGACCCCGGCGCAGGTTGTTGGACAGGGCTCGCCGCCTGGAAAAGGCAGTAACAGACTTTTTAGAGTTGCCGGCTGATGCTGCCCTGGACCTGCCACGGTTGACGTTATTGGGCAATAACCGCCTGGTACTGGAAAATCACCGGGGCATCAGCGAATACCAGCCGGAGCGGGTGCGGCTTAAGCTCACAATCGGCGAACTGGAGATCAGGGGGACAGGTCTATTGTTGCGGGAGATTAAGGCGGACCTTGTCGCCTTGGAAGGCGTGATTATCTCGCTTAGCTTTGAGGGACAGGGCCTTTAGGAGTTGGCCTGCAAGGGGAAGGTGACACAAGCATGACTTTTTTACAAAACTGGTTGGCATATTTGAACGGTTACCTTGTACTTAACCTCAACGGCGAAAGATGTGAAGATTTTATTAACCTGGCCCTGGAACAGGAGATCAGCCTCTGGGATATGAAACGTCTGGGCAAGGACGGTATGCAGTTGAAACTGCCTTTGGCGGAGTTCCGGGCTTTACCCTCTCTGGCCAGAAAAAGCCGTTGTCGCGTACGCATTGTGGACAAGCGCGGCTGGCCCTTTTTTTACCGTCGCCTGCAGGGGCGGCAAATGTTGCTACTGGGAGGGCTTTTCTTTTTAGTAGTTATTTATCTCCTCTCCAGTTTTATC
>JAAYGJ010000283.1 GCA_012727745.1 Clostridia bacterium
CTGCGCGGCAGCGGCAGATCAGGACTTTGCCGGGGATGGGCAGCAAAACCGAGCTGGCTATCCTCAGGGGCCTGGAGATGTTAAAAGAAATGCAGGGGCAAGTTACCCTGGGCATAGCGCGGCCGCTGGCCCTGCTTTTGCAACAGCAAATTTTAGCCATTCCAGGTGTTGAACAGGCAGAACCGGCCGGCAGTGTACGGCGCGGCAAGGAAATGGTAGGCGATGTTGACCTGGTGGTAGCGGTGCAGCCTGATAACCAGGTGACCGCAGTTATGACCCGCCACCCGCAGGTAAAAAAAGTACTGGCCAGCGAACCGGACCGCCTGGTCCTGTTGACCTACCTGGGAGTAAAGATAGAGATTATTATGGTAAAGCCCGAAGATTTCGGGGCTACTTTATTTTATGCCACCGGGGCCCGGGCACACCGGCGCCGCTTGTTGCGCCTGGCGGCCATAAGGGGCCTTGAGCCTGCCGCTCTGGGGCTTACTACTGCCAACTGGCTGACTGCAGCAGCAGAGGTCCAGGCCGAGCTGGCAGGGGAAGAAAGCCCCCAGGACGCTGAACCGGAGCAGGAGGGCTTGCAGGATTATAAAACGGAGCAGGCAAATTCCCGGCCCCTTGGGCTGCCGGCAGCGCCGCCTGAGTGTAGTTGTGGGCGGTTAGATGCCCGGCTGCCAGGGGGTTTAAGCGAGGCGGAACAGGAGGAAGCCGTTTTTTATAAACGTCTGGGGTTGCCGTACATTGTGCCGGAATTGCGGGAAGACCGGGGCGAGCTGGCAGCCGCCCTGCGCGGCGAACTGCCCCGTTTAATTACTTTGGATGATATTCGCGGCGATCTTCACCTCCACAGCAACTACAGCGACGGGGTGGATACGATCGCTGCGCTGGCAGCAGCGGCCCGCCGGCGGGGCTACAGCTACCTGGCTATCACTGACCATTCCCGTTCTCTGGTAATTGCCCGGGGCTTAAGCGGGGAAAAGATCAAACGGCAGCGGGAGGAGATAGACAGGTTGAACGAGCGGCTGGAGGGGATTCGTGTTCTGGCAGGCATTGAGGTAGATATCCTGCCTGACGGCCGCCTGGACTACGATGATGAAACCTTACGCCAATTTGACCTGGTCATTGCCTCGGTCCACAGCGCTTTTCGCCAGCCCGAAGAGCAGATGATGGCCCGCCTGGAAGCGGCTTTGCGTCACCCCTATGTGGACATCCTGGGGCATCCTACCGGGCGAATGCTGGGACGCAGGCAGCCTTATGCTGCCGACGTGAATAGAATTATCGAGCTGGCAGCAGAGACAGGCACTATCCTCGAGATAAATGCCAGCCCGGACCGGCTGGACTTAAATGATGTGGCAGTGCGCCTGGCAAAAAAACGGGGAGTACCGATCGCCATAAATACGGATGCCCATGATTCCCGGCGCCTGGCTGATATGGAATACGGGCTCCTTACCGCCCGGCGAGGCTGGCTGGAGCCCCAGGACGTGGTCAACACCTGGGAGCTGAAGCGCCTGCTGGCAAGGTTGAAGCGCAACAGGAAGCAAGAGGGGAATAAAAGGATTGCTAAATTGGAGCAAGCGTAAGCCCTACCCGCAGGAGTTTTACGAACAGCAGACGGTAGTTGTAGCCCGCGAGCTGCTGGGCAGCTACATGGTTTATGATTCTCCGGACGGGCTACTGGTCGCCCGGGTGGTGGAAACAGAAGCCTATACCGGTCCGGACGATCCGGCCTGTCACTCGGCTCGCGGTAAGAAGCAGGGCAACGCCGTTATGTTCGGACCGGCAGGGCGGGTTTATGTCTACTTGATTTATGGTATGTACTACTGTTTTAACATCACGACGGATTCGTTGACGACACCGGCAGCTGTGCTGCTGCGGGCTCTGGAACCCCTGGAGGGCATAGGAGTAATGGCCCGGCGGCGGGGGACGGACGACCTCCGCAATCTATGTAGCGGCCCCGGCAAGCTCTGCCAGGCACTGGGCATCAACAAAGATTTTAACGGTCTAAGTGTCGTAACAGGCCCCATTCGTTTTTATCCTCCCGACCAGGGAGCTGAAGATAGGGCGGTTATGGTCGGCCCCCGGGTCGGCATCTCCCGGGCCGCCGACTGGCCTTTGCGCTTTTACCTGGAGGGCAACCCCTTTGTATCCCGTGTACCCCGCCGTTACGCAGGTAAAAGGCTTACCTAGTTTATAGCTGCTGCCGTCTCGTAACCTGGAGAGGCCGCAAGGCGGTACCATTATATCAAGGCAAGAACTAAAAAGGACGGTAAATACGAATAACCCTGGCAGCGATTTTTCTATTTATGACCTGCCGGGTTATTTTTTCGGGTTATTTTTTTATATATTCCCTTGTCAGGGAACAAGAACGTTTGCCGAAGGCGGCGAAAAACTCGCCTCTCTTACTATAAACATTTTCCAGACATCTACAGGGATTTAATTGGCAACAGTTTTTTGCAGGAACCGCTGCTTTCCTGTCGAACTATAGTTAATCATTAGTTTACATAAGTATTTTTTGCGCGGCAATACAAAAAAGAGAGGCACCAATGAAAAAATACTTAGCTTATCTACCCTGTTTGCCATACTTGTTGGCAATTGTTTTGTTGTTATCTGTTATTGTGGTACCGTCAATGGCCAGCCCGCTGCTGCAGGAGAACCAGTTGCGGGCTCGCAACTTGATGTCGCCCGAACCGGAGCCACCGCCGGAGCCTGCTGCCCTGGCACCGGAGCCGGAAATTTTGCCACCGGAAGAAGTTGAAGTTGAAGCTGAAACGGAGCCCCAGCCGGAACCGGAACCGGAAGCCGAAAAGGAAGAGAAGAAAGTAAAAGCCAAAGCAAATAGACAATCGTCCCGGGGTTCTAAGTACCATATCCTGGGTTACTATACGGTGGACTATCTCGGCGATAGGCGTTCTTATAATTCGCTCAAATCCTATGGCAGCCACCTGGACAGTATCGCTACCTTTAGCTTTTTGATTGACGGCAGGGGCAATATCAGCGGTAGCACGCCGAGGGATGGGGTAAAGCTGGCGTGGAATAAAGGCGTTACCCCGCTGGCACTGCTGCACAACTACCGGGACGGGGCTTTCAGCTACACTGACGCCCACAAGCTGCTTAGCAGCAAGGAAAACCGCCGACGGCTTATTAATAACATGGTCAAAGTGCTGCAAAGGGACGGCTACGCAGGAGTCAATATTGATATTGAGGATGTCCCTTATTATGACCGCAGCAACTACACCGCCCTGGTGCGCGAGTTTAAAGCAGCACTGGAGCCTCTGGGCTTGTTGACGGTAGTATCAATACCGGCTAAAACCTGGGATGCGCCCCAGGACGGCTGGTCCGGAGCCTTTGATTATGCCGCCATCGGCAAATATGCCGATCTGGTGCAGATTATGGCCTATGATGAACACTGGTTCGGCGGTCCGGCGGGACCGGTTGCTTCCCTGCCCTGGGTGGAACAGGTTGTCAGGTATGCCGTTCAGCAGATCCCCAGGGAAAAAATTTTGCTGGGGATTGCAACTTACGGCTATGATTGGAGCTATTATGGCACCGCTGCCGTCACAGCTAGGACTGTCAGCTCCCTGATAAGCAATTATGGCGCTACGCCCCAGTGGAGCAACAAGCATTCTGTGCCCTATTTTTATTACTACCGTGATGTGGTCCGGCACGAAGTTTGGTATGAAAATGCAATTTCAGCGCGCATGAAATTTGACCTGGTCACAAAGTATAAGCTGAAGGGGATAGGTATTTGGAATCTGGGCGCTGAGGAGGCAGATTTCTGGCAGGCAGTGGCGGCAAAACTGCGCTGAGTGGTTTAACCGCAAGAAATATTCTCAGGCCGGCAGGGAAGCTAACCTGCCGGCTGTTGCATTTTGTGGGAATAATTGCTAACATTTAGCTAGTGGTCTGGGGCTTCCTGCTGCCAGCCAGTAAAAAAAGAAAAGAGGCAAAAACGTGGCTAAACGTTTGGGCATCCTGACCGGGGGCGGCGACTGTCCCGGACTCAACGCTGTCATCAGGGCGGCCGCCAAAACTGCTTATCGACATCATTACGAGCTTATCGGTTTCCGCGACGGTTACGCCGGCCTGGTAGAAGGGCGCTATCTTCAACTGGACCCTCCGGCCATCTCCGGCTTGCTGCACCGCGGCGGCACTATTCTGGGGACTAACAACCGCAAGGATCCATTTAACTACCCGGTCAAAGAGAACGGGCGCCTTAGCTACCGCGATATGTCCGACTGGGCGATGGAACGCCTGCAGGAGATGGGGATAGAAGTCCTGCTGGTTGTCGGCGGTGACGGCACCCTATCCGGGGCGCGGGACTTCAAACATAAAGGAGTGCGGGTAATCGGCATTCCCAAGACTATCGATAACGACCTGGCAGCTACTGACCAGACCTTTGGCTTTGATACCGCCGTGCGTACGGCAACTGATGCTTTGGACAAACTACATACTACTGCCGAGTCTCACCACCGGGTGATGGTGCTGGAACTGATGGGGCGTTATGCCGGCTGGATTGCCCTTTACAGCGGCCTGGCCGGTGGCGCTGACGTTATTTTGATCCCGGAGATACCCTGGCACATCGATGGCGTGCTGGCCAAAATCAGAGCCCGCCAGGCAGAAGGGAAGCCCTTCAGCATTGTGGTGGTGGCGGAAGGGATCAAGTCACCGCAGGGTGAACTGGTAGTAAAACGAGTGGTAGAAGACAGTGCCGAAAAGGTGCGCCTGGGCGGCGCCGGCCAGATGGTAGGAAAGCTGATTGAGGAGCGGGGAGGCATTGAGACCCGGGTTACAGTACTGGGCCACATCCAGCGGGGCGGCTCGCCTTCCGCCTATGACCGGGTGCTGGCGACCCGCTTTGGCCAGGCAGCGGCTGAACTGGCGATTCAAGGTATTCACGGGGTCATGGTTTGCCTGCAGGGTAGCGAGATTTCTCATGTACCCCTGGAAGAGGCTGTTTCAAAACTGCGCACCATACCTCCGGACCACCAGCTTATACAGACTGCCCGGGCTATCGGCATCAGTTTTGGCGAAATTTAAGCGCGCGGGGCTTTTAGGTATTGCCGGTGAGGAGGCTGTATGATTTTCTTACAGGATTTGACTATTCACAGATTAAAATGACAATGGCGATGAATCAAAGCTATTATTATGACAGCACTTTCGTTATCATATAAATTATGCGAATTATGGCTTACAATGTAAACGCCCCTGGATACGTTAGAAATATCTAAAAATATGCAGAAAATTAGGGTTTTACCAGGAGGTATGATAGACCCCTTAGCAGCAGACCCGTGATTTTTATTACGGGTTAGGCTTAAGGTGTGGCAGCTTTGCAGGTGGGCTGCCGGGAAAGGAGCGCTGTTTTGGAGCGGACCTTGAATATCGTTGTGCAAGCTGTACTGTACCTGGTTGTAGGGCTGGCCCTGGCCAGTGCTATTGGTACAGCCATCTTAAAGTATCCTTTTCTTTTAGCTCCGATCAGGTCCAACAGCATGTATCCCCTGCTGCAGCGGGGAGACGCCGCCATTGTCTACCCTGTGGATGGTAGCGAAGTGGCCCTCGGCGATATTGTCATCTTTCGCCCCCGGGGCGGCAGCCTGGGGGGGCAGGCGGCGGTTATTCACCGGGTGGTTAGCGGCAACAATGAGGAAGGATTTATTACCCGGGGCGATGCCAATGAACGTACCGATCAGGAAACCGGGGCGGCTGCGGTGAAACCGGAAGACATCCAGGCCAAACCGTTAATGATGGGCGGGAAGCCCCTGCGGCTGAGGCTTTTAGGTTACCCGTCCCTTTGGCTGGAACACTACCAGCAGAGCCCCTATGCCCTGCCCTCTGCTCTGGGAGTGGTATTTGTGCTGCTGGCAGGTTCGGAACTAAGCGGACGGGGCAAACGTTCCCGCAAAGCTAGAGCCACTCCTGCCTACGTCATTTACCCGGCTGCCGGGCTGGCTATTGGCCTGATTCTGGCGGCGGCCCAGCTTGCCGGCAGTTCTTTTTTGATTCTTAATTATGAGGTTTCAGAGGCGGGGCGGGGA
>JAAYGJ010000025.1 GCA_012727745.1 Clostridia bacterium
GGGTCAATTCTATTTTACGATCTACATCTTTCTTTAAACCAATATCTTCTTTAGGTATTCTGCCATTTTTACATATTACCGAAGCAACGCTAAAGCCATGTTTTTTGAGTAACTGCGATAAAATCCTAGCTTCTCTTCTCAGCCCGTCACAAAAAGCAATGCCGAGCTTTTGGTAGCCCATACTCTGGCAAAAACGTATTGTTTCTTCAACCCGCGACCAGTTACAATAGCCTTTAGCTTCAATTCTGCATGAGTTCAGGAAAAATTCTTTTACATCCTGTTTCTCGTATTCTTTTAGTATTTCTTTATTCAAATTGACATCGTTTAATGGACAGTTTTTAGGTATCTTAAGCGGCTCTTTCTCACTGCAGGCACGAATACTGCAATCTACGCAACTGTACATATATTTCTTCCCCTTTAAGTTTATTTTGTTCTCACCCGATGTTCTATAAGCAATCCCTCTTCAGGTTAATCCTGAAATCTTGAACAGCCTGGCAGCGTTGCCGCCCTTTACTTTAGCCTCATCAGCCGCCGGTAGTGCTGCCAGGCCCTTAAAGTAGCGCTGGGGAGAGATAAGGGGATAATCGCTGCCAAACAGGACTTTATCTATAACTCCAGCAGCCCTGGCAGCTGCATAAATATCCGGCCGGTAGAGGAAAGGTGTTGCAGCCGTATCGTAAAAAACGTTGGCCAGGGCCTTCTTCAGTTCCGGCATCAGCTCATAAACCCACAGGCCCCCGCCCCAGTGAGCCATAATAATCTTTAAACGCGGGTTCTGTTCGGCAAAAGTACAGGCCTGGACGGGAGTTGTAGCCGTCTTGCCGGGATAATAATGGCCTACCGGTTCATTCACATGGAGCAGCAGCGGCCACTCCATTTCAGTTAAAAGACCTGCCAGCCGGCCCACATCCTGTTGGCGGGTCAAATCAAAGCCCTGCCCCTCCGGGAACAATTCGCCTACACCGGCCAGCCCTCCGGCCTGGCAGCGTGCCAGCTCGGCTTCCAGCCCAGGGGCCAGAGGATTAACACAGGCCAAACCAATGAAGCGCTGCGGGTAGCGAGCAGTCATGGCCATTACATAATCATTGCTGGCGCGACAAAGACCCATATCTCTAAAAGCAAAGCCAAAGACTACCGCCTGGTCGATGCCAGCCTGGTCCATTGCCTCTATAACCTCTTCGCCGGTGGCGAATTTGTTTTGGGGGCTGCTGCTGAGCAGCTTGAAGTACGGGTCGAGTTCACCATAACGTTTTGCCGCTCCGCTTACCTCCGGCGAGGTAAGATGCACATGGCAGTCAATTTTTAACATCGTCATGCTAGCTCACCTTGCGCCTATAATTATCTCTCCTCGCGGTCATAAGGAATCGACAGGGCAGCCGGAGCCCCCACTCTCTTAGCTAGGGTATGGCGGGTTACCACAATCAAAACAATTACCGTTAAAACATAGGGCATCATCTTTAAAAAGAAAACCGGAACCTGGATATTGGTACTGGCCTGCAGGGTATAAGTAAGAGCATCAACACCACCAAATAGATAGGCACCCAGCACGGCCCTGAAGGGGTCCCAGAAAGCAAAAATCACCAGGGCCACCGCAATCCAGCCGCGCCCGGCCGTCATGTTCTCTAACCAGCTGGGAGCGTAAGCCAGCGAGAGATAGGCTCCGCCAGCCCCGGCGAGCATACCGCCTATAATTACATAAGTATAGCGCAGGGCAAAAACATTAACTCCCAGAGCGTCAGCCGCTGCCGGATTCTCACCTATAGCTCGCAAATTCAACCCCCACCTGGTGCGATATAAGTAATAGCCCAGCAGGGGCACCAATATATAAGAAAGGTAAACCAGAACATCCTGGCTGAAAAAGACCGGCCCCAGCAGTGGGATGTCAGACAGTACGGGGATGGGTGCTTTTTTAAAACTCAACGGCAGGGGAATGCCGATATAGGGTTTGCCCAAAAAACCGCTAACCCCGGTACCAAAAATAGTCAGCGCCAGGCCGGTTACCACCTGGTTGGCCCGCAAAGTAATGGTCAAAAAGGCAAAGATGGCAGCCAGGGCACCGGCAGCCAGCAGAGCCACCAGGAAACCCGCCCAGGGACTGGCACTGCGGACGGCTACCATATAACCGCAAACCGCACCTACCAGCATCATGCCTTCTACCCCCAGGTTTAAAACGCCAGAACGTTCACAGATGATCTCCCCCAGGGCGGCATAAAGTATGGGTGTGCCGGCAGTGACAGCTGCTGCCAGGATCGTAATTAACACAGTGTTTTCCATGTTATTTTCCCCCTTTGCGACCTATACGGAGGCGATAACGGGTCAATATTTCGCCCCCCAGGACGAAAAAAAGGATGGCACTCTGGAGCATAGAAACAGTGGCCGCCGGCACACCTGAAGTCTGAACGCTATAGCCCCCCACAATTAGCCCGCCGAAAAGGAAGGACACCAGGATAATGCCTGCCGGGTGCAGCTTGGCCAGCCAGGCAACAATTATAGCCGTATAGCCATAGCCGGGAGATATGCCGTGCTGCAGGCGGTGCGTAATCCCGGCCACCTCACTCATACCGGCCAGGCCAGCCAGGGCACCGCTTAAAAACATTACCAGGATAATATTCCGTTTAATATTCATACCCGCATAGGAAGCAGCGCTGGCGTTCTCCCCGGTCACCCGTATTTCATAACCCCAGCGGGTCCGCCAGAGAACAATGCTCAGCAATAAAGCAGCCATTAAAGCAAAAACCAGTCCCAAATGCACCCGGGTGCCAAGGAGGGTAGGTAAAGTAGCAGCTTTACTAAAGGAAACCGTAAGGGGAAAATTAAATCCCTGGGGGTCTTTCCAGGGGCCGTAGACCAGGTAATCCACCCATAGAATAGCCACATAATTTAACATTAGGGTAGTAATAACTTCATTAACCCCCCACAGAGCCCGGGGTATGGCTGGTAGGCAGGCCCAGAGCCCTCCCATCAGGCATCCGGCTATAAACATGGCCGGCAACATTATATAGAATGGCAGTTCAGGAAAGCTAAGCGCCACCCAGCTGGCACCAAAAGTACCCATGTAAAACTGCCCTTCAGCGCCGATATTCCAGAGCAGCATGCGAAAAGCGACCGATACACCCAGCCCGGCCAGCATTAAAGGGATGGCCTTGACAATAGTTTCTGAAAAACCATATCTGGAACCCACAGCACCATGCAGCATGTTCTGGTAAACCTCTAAGGGGTTAAAACCTGTAAAGGCCAGAAATACCGCGCCTAAGCCCAGGGCCAGGAAAACTGACAGTACCGGAACCAGCACCGCTATCACCGGTGAAGGCTGCAGGCGTTTTTCCCAGCTAATCAGGGGAGCGGCTGTCGTATCCTCCGCAGGCATCTTCATTAAGCGCCAACCTCCATTCTTTTAGCTCCGGCCATCATCAGACCAAGCTCCTCGACCCTAGCTGCAGCAGTATCCACAAGGCCAGTTATCTCACCTTCATACATGACAGCAATACGATCAGCGAGGCGGAAAAGTTCTTCCAGATCCTCAGAAATTAACAAAATCGCCGCCCCTGCAGCTCGCTGTTCCAGTAAAAGCCGGTGTACCGCCTCGGTAGCGCCAATATCGAGTCCCCGGGACGGGTATTCAGCCACCAGGAGGCGGGGACAGGTGGAAATCTCACGGGCCAACAGCAACCTCTGCAAGTTACCGCCGGACATCAGCTTCACCGGAACATCCAGACCGGCCATCCTCACCTTAAAACGCTCCACCAGTTCCCTAGCCCAAAGACGAACCTGCCGACGGTCAATAAAAGTTTTGCCCCAGCGTTCCTGGCGATATTCCTTAAGGAGCAGGTTGTCCACTGCCCCTAAGTTAGGCACCAGGCCCATATCCAGCCGGTCGGCCGGTATATAGCCCACACCTGCATTGATAGCCTCAAGAGGATTACCTTGCTCCAATACCCGGCCGGCAATTGTGATTCTCCCGGCGACAATAGTGCGCATGCCCGCAACAGCTTCTGCCAGCTCCCGCTGGCCGTTGCCGGCCACCCCGGCTATGCCCAGAATTTCCCCGGCAGCCACTGTCAGGTTAATCCCCTTAAGAGCTTCCAGGCCCTTATCATTTAACACCCTTAAATCTTCTATAGACAAAACCGTAGCGCTCCGGCTGGCTGCAGGTTTCTGCCTCAGTCCCTTTAGTTCCCGGCCGACCATTAACCGGGCTAGCTCTTTTTCGCTGGTATCCTGTTTCTTAACAGTTGCAACCGTTTTGCCAGCCCGTAAAATAGTGATGGTATCGGCTGCCTCCATTACTTCCTGCAATTTATGGGTGATAAAAACTACCGCACAGCCCTGTTCAGCCATCTTTTTCAAGGTGCGGTACAGCTCTCGAGCTTCCTGGGGCGTCAAAACAGCCGTCGGTTCATCAAGGATCAGCACCCGGGCTTTACGGTAGAGGAGCTTAATAATTTCTACCCGCTGTTGTTCGCCTACTGAAAGCTGCCAGATACGGGCCTGAGGGTCCACCTCAAGGCCATATTCCCGCGATAGCTCTCCTATTTCTTGAGCTATTTTGTTTAAATTGAGGTTGAAACCGCCCTTTAATCCCAGAGCCACATTCTCAGTAACTGTAAAAGGCGCTACCAGGCGAAAATGCTGGTGTACCATACCAATACCTTTATTAATAGCATCCCGGGGCGAGCGAAAGCTCACCTTTTGCCCTTCAAAATAAATCTCTCCTCGTTCAGGCCGGTAAAGCCCGGTCAGAACACTCATCAACGTACTTTTACCAGCACCGTTCTCCCCCAGCAGGGCATGGATCTCCCCGGCATAAACGGCTAAATTGACGTCTTCGTTAGCTACAACCCCGGGGAAAGTTTTGGTAATACCCCGCATTTCTACCAGAGGAGCAGTCATCTAATTTCCTCCCATATCAGATTGCTTCCTGCAATTTTCGCCACAAAAACAGCTGAATCCTGCCGTAAATTTATTTGCCTGTGTAATTAATCCGGTCAATCAATAGCCCAGTAAAAGCTTTTTAAAATCGAGTAGGAGGCGAGTAATTATTTTACTCGCCGTCCCCTCACACCACCGGACATACGGGCCCGTATCCGGCGGTTCATTAGTTGAATGCTTTTGACAAC
>JAAYGJ010000026.1 GCA_012727745.1 Clostridia bacterium
GACCCCCGGGGGCTGTTGCAGCCCGGGTCCGGGTTAGCGGCGATGATAGCCCCAACGGCCGTGTTAAAGCGATAGGGTTAACCTACAAAAAGGTGGTTGCCAAGGCTTAATTTGACCGGTTTTTGCCGCAGCCACTGGTTATAGGTTTTTTGGGGGTTAAAGAAAAAAAGAGCGCCGTAGGTAGGGTCAGCACCTAGCAGGGCTTGTTCAGCAGCCCGCAGGGATTCAGGACTGGGCTGGTAAATGCTGTCCAGACGCCAGTTAGCTACCGATTCGAATTGATGCGGTTCCATGATTACTTCGTAGATTGAGTTGGGGAATGAATGATGCAAGACACGGTTAACTACTACTGCTCCTACAGCTACCTTACCTATGAAACTTTCTGCTTCTGCTTCAGCCTCAATTAACCTGGCCAGCAGAAAGAGGTCGTTTTTTGTGGCAGGAATAATGTAAGTTTTTTTTGGCGGTTCTTTTTCCGGTTGAGGGGCTTCCGCTGCCGGGGCAGGGCTTTCTTTCGTGGTACCGGCAGGCACATCTTTTTTTATTGGCTCAGTTTCTAGTACAGGCTGTTCTTTTTTAACTTCAGCAGCATCTTTAGCTTTTTTCTGGGCTTCTTTACCTGGAAGCTTTTGGTCCTTGTGGGAAGGCGGACCCTGGGGAGTAACATTGGCTGGACGGTTTTTCCAGAGTATCATTCGCAACTATCCCCCTCCTAGATACTATCTACAGACAACTGTTATCAGTCTTTTTTCTGAGAAGTTGTCTTTGAGCATAGAAATGGTTATAATTATACTATGAACATATATTTGCCAGTGTTACAGCGGGCGCAATTTACCAACCGGACCCGGTTAATTAACTCGCCGTCAGTTTATCTTACACCACTATAACCAGCCTTTCGGGGGCCAGGCCCCCGTTTTTATGTATAAAGGGCTTAGGAAAACAATTGGCCCATTTCTGGGGAAAATAATGATTATGAACTTGCCAGATAATTGAGCTGGATTTACCGATAGGCTGATAGGACGGAAAGTATATTACAGTTGCACTAGAGCCAGGAAAGGAATTGGGGAGAAGGTGATGCTTTTTGGCCTTATTTGAAGGGAAAATTATAGATGTAAATTTAGAAGAAGAAATGAAGCGTTCATATATTGATTATGCTATGAGCGTCATTGTCGGCCGGGCTTTGCCTGATGTGCGCGACGGCCTCAAGCCTGTTCACCGGCGCATCCTTTACGCCATGTATGAGGAAGGGCTGACGCCGGATAAGCCGTATAAGAAATCTGCCGTTGTTGTTGGTACGGTGCTGGCCCGTTATCATCCCCACGGTGATGCGGCTGTCTATGAAAGCATGGTCCGCCTGGCCCAGGATTTTAACTGTCGTTACCTGCTGGTCGACGGTCATGGCAACTTCGGCTCTATCGATGGAGATGCAGCGGCAGCCATGCGCTATACTGAGGCTAGACTAGCTAAGATGGCCATGGCCATGCTGGCTGATATTGATAAAGAAACGGTTGACTTTATCGATAACTACGACGGCAGCTTGAAAGAACCGGTAGTATTGCCGGCGCGTATTCCCCAGTTGCTGGTTAATGGTTCGGCCGGGATCGCAGTAGGCATGGCTACCAATATTCCGCCCCACAACCTGGGAGAAGTTATTGACGCCCTGGTTTACTTGATCGATAAGCCACAAGCAGGATTGAAGGAACTTACTAAGATTATTAAGGGGCCTGATTTTCCAACTGCCGGGCTGATCATCGGCCGTGAAGGTATCAGAAATGCCTATCGCACCGGGCGTGGCAGTATCAAGATACGGGCTAAAACTCAGATCGAAACTTTGAGCAATGGCAAGAGCCAGATTATAGTATCTGAGATACCTTACCAGGTTAACAAAGCTCGCCTGGTGGAAAGCATTGGCGACTTGGTACGGGAGAAAAAAATTGACGGGATTGTTGATTTACGGGATGAATCTGACCGGACTGGCCTGCGGATAGTAATAGAGCTGCGCCGGGATGTTCAACCCAAGGTGATTTTGAACCAGCTTTTTAAGCATACCAAACTGCAGGACAATTTCGGTGTTATCATGCTGGCACTGGTAGATGGCCGGCCGCGGGTGCTTAATTTAAAGGAAATGCTCACCCTTTACCTCGAACACCAAAAAGAGGTCATTATTCGCCGTACCCGCTATTTGCTGATACAGGCGGAAAACAGAGCCCATATTGTCGCCGGCCTGCGTATTGCCATTCAGTTTCTGGACGAAGTGATAAAAATTATTCGCCAGTCGCAAAACGAACCCCAGGCCTGCCGCAGGTTAACGGAAAGGTTCGCTTTAAGCGATATTCAAGCAAAAGCTATAGTTGATATGCGCCTGGGACGTCTGACAGCCCTAGAGAGGGAAAAGCTGGAGGCTGAATGGGAAGAACTGCAAAAACGGATAGCAAATTATAAGGAAATCCTGGGCAGTGAAGCCAAAGTTTTTGCTATCATCCGGCAGGAATTGTTGGAAAACAAGGAGAAATACGCCGACCCGCGCCGAACCCAGATAGTGTCTGAGGAGGAAAGCCTGGAAATAGAAGACTTGATCGCCCGGGAAGATATTGTAGTAACCCTGACCCACCGGGGTTATATTAAACGGATGCCGGTAGACACTTACCGCAACCAGAAACGGGGCGGGCGGGGCATACAGGCCATTGGCACCCGCGAAGAAGATTTTGTAGAGACATTATTTGTCACAACTACCCACCATTACCTGCTGTTCTTTACCAACTATGGCCGGGTTTTTCGCCTGCGGGGCTATGAGATACCGGAGGCGGGGCGCCAGGCCAAGGGCATACCGTTGGTAAACTTGCTTTATCTCAATAAGGGGGAGTCTATCACTGCAGTAATCCCTATCCGCGATATGGAGGATGAGGGCTACCTCTTTATGGCAACTAAGAAGGGCATAGTGAAAAAAACCCTGCTGTCCGAATATAACACCTCGCGGCGCGACGGCTTGATTGCCATTAACCTTGAAAATGATGATGAACTCATCGGGGTAGTACGTACTGAAGGAGACGATGAGGTTATCCTGGCAACCCGCCAGGGTAAGGCTATCCGCTTTAGCGAGAAAGAAGTCCGCAGCACGGGACGCAGTACCCGTGGCGTGAAGGGTATTGCTCTTGAAGGGGATAATGAAGTTGTTGGTATGAGCCGGGTCAGAGCAGGGGCTGAGCTGCTGGTGGTGTCGGAAAATGGCTTTGGCAAGCGTACGCCTTTAGAAGAATACCGGACTCAAGGCCGGGGCGGTAAAGGAATCATTACTATGAACGTTACCGAGCGTACCGGTCCGGTGGTAGCAGTTGCTGTTGTTTTTGAAGAAGATGAGCTGATGTTAATTTCGGCTGAGGGCATCCTAATCCGTATTGAAGTTAAAGATATATCTCGCCAGAGCCGCAATACCCAGGGAGTCACATTGATGCGGATGGACAATGATCGTGTAGTGGCGATGGCTAGAGTGCATTAGCCTTGTACCGAGCCAGCACGGTAAACGATATTTATTATAAAGGTTATTGCGTAAGGGAAATTGCTGTATCGGCTGACATCCGTGCCGCTGGGAGTGTTGCCTCCATGGTTGATTCCACTGTTATTTTAAGGATTATGGAGGTTATGGAGGCAGTGTCGCTCCCGGTTATGGCTAAAGCCCCGCTTTGGTACTTGTGTATTTTATACAAAATTTTTATTTCTTGCAGCGGTACAGCCGCAAATGTAGAACAGATTTTAATGGCTTACGATTGGCCGGGTAACGTCCGTAAAGAATGTTATTGAAAGGCCAGTAATATTAACTAAAGATGAAATTATCGGATGTGAAAATCTTACTAATGATCTATTACAGGATAAGGGAATCTTTTTAAATAAATTAGGGCGTGAAGAGTTGGAGACAATACTGTGCCAAAACAAGTATAATATTTCTAAAACGGCTAGGGAGTTAAGGTGGCTAGGAATACATTATATAAGCGTACTCGTTTATTGGGAGTTAAGATCAAAAAGACCTAATAACATAGATATAATTCATAATAGGGCAAGGGGTCTATGTTAAAATTAAGGACAAGGAAATAAGCAAGAGGAAGGCGAAAATTCAATCAGAAAATAAAAAAGATTTTCGAGTTGCTTAAGCAAGAAAAAATGATTGTTCACTATACACCTAAAGGTGGTCAGTGAACAGTTTTTTTGTTTTTATTTTCACGTTTTCATTAGCATGCTTAATGGCATAACTTTTGCATATTTACATAGGGTGAAGGAATGAAAGGCAAAGGTTCAAACAGCTCCGCGGGGATTTTTTTAGCCTTAACATGTGTTCACCCCGCAGAAAATGGAGGTCAGATTCGCTCCAGGGGATGTAACTCCTTTTGTTTTGGTGAATTATTTAGCTGTTTTGGGCTCTTAAGTTTTTCGGAGGCAACTAGTTACAAATCTTAAAATGCACAGTATAAACACGAACGCTAACAAAAATCTGGAGGCGCAGCCTCTTGTAAGTCTTAGGGTAATTCACAATATAACGGAAGAGGAATTATTATTTAAAGAAAGGATGAATAAATCATGGCTTTAACCCTAAAAAATGTTTATCAACTTTATATTAATGGAGAATGGGTGAATGCCAGCAGTGGGAAGACAATTGAGGTAGATAATCCCTCTACGGGTGAAGTTTTAACGAAAATCCAAGAAGCAAACAAAGATGATATAGACCGGGCGGTTACTGCTGCTCAAGCTGCTCTTACTGAATGGTGCCAAACGACCCCAGTTGAGAGACAGGATTACCTATTAAAAATTGCTGAAGTGATCGAGAAAAATAATGACTACTTAGCTGAAATAGTAAGCGCAGAAATGGGTATGCCGGCGAGCACGTCCAGTTTTCTGGAGATACCAGGTGCAGCAGACCATTTCAAATATTTTGCTGGCTGTATCCGGGCAGAAGAAGGCTTTGTAGCGACAATCGATGCTAACGATATAGCTATTACTATTCGGGAACCCCTTGGTGTATGCGGCCTAATTATCCCCTGGAATTTCCCCATTAGTATAAGCGCGTGGAAATTAGCACCCGCTTTGGCGGCGGGTAATACAGTAGTAATTAAACCATCTAGCCATTCACCGCTTAGTTTATTAGAGCTTGTACGTTTAATCGATGAAGCTGGTATTTTACCCAGGGGAGTAATAAACGTGGTAACCGGTTCGGGTAAAGTATGCGGCGCTGCCCTGACCAGTCATCCCGGCATTGATAAGTTATCATTGACTGGCTCTGTTGAAGCTGGTAAGAATGTTTTGAGGGAAGCTTCCTGCAACATTATTCCCGCAACAATGGAACTGGGAGGTAAATCACCTAACATCTTCTTTGCTGATTGTGATCTGGATAAAGCAGTTGAGGGAGCTATTCTCGGCCTTGGTGTACACAATCAGGGTGAAGTTTGCAGCGCTGGCACCAGAGCCTTTGTCCAGGCAGAAATCTATGATGAATTTGTGGAAAGAGTATGTAAAGTTTTGGCTAAGTTGAAAGTGGGGCCTGCCTGGAATGATGAAACGGAAATGGGGCCAATTGTGTCTAAGGAGCAAATGGAGAAAGTCCTTTCCTACATCGAAATAGGTAAGGCAGAAGGAGCCAGGCTTAAGCTTGGCGGCAAGCGCATCACCACACCGCCGTTAGACAAGGGATACTTCGTAGAACCCACAGTGTTTGTTGACGTTAAAAATTCGATGCGGATAGCGCAGGAGGAAATTTTTGGGCCGGTACTTTGTATAATTAAGTTTGTGAGCGAAGAAGAAGTAATCCAGATGGCTAATGACAACGATTATGGTTTAGGGGCCGGTGTCTGGACCAGAGATATTAACCGGGCATTAAGAGTGTCTAGGGCCATCCGTACAGGTAAAGTATGGATTAACACTTATGATCAGGTTCCGGCCAACGTGCCCTTTGGTGGCTGCAAAAAATCCGGTTTCGGACGTGAGGTACACAAAATGGCTATTGATGAATACTCTAACTTCAAAACTATATACATCCATACCGGAGAAAAGCCTTACGGATTTTACCCCGAATCCTAAGTTACAAAAATTGTCTTTAAGGTGGATATGTCGTTCTTTTTATGTTGCCTTTTTTACTTTCTACAGTGGCTTGACACGTTCAAGTGTTCCAAAGGTTGTTGCGCAAGGGGAATTGCTGTAGTAAAATCAAAGCAGCAAATTTATCTTTTTGCAAGCGAGATGGACTGCCCTTCGGGTAGACCGATAAGATATGGAGGGGATAGGTTATGACTGCAGCTGAGAAGGGAAGTTGGGCAGCAAAAAAAGACCTGGCGGAAAAGTTAAAGGGCGGGGTGATTATGGATGTAACTACCCCGGAACAGGCTAAATTGGCTGAAGAAGCTGGCGCCTGCGCGGTAATGGCCCTGGAAAGAGTACCGGCTGATATCCGTGCTGCCGGGGGTGTGGCCCGCATGGCTGATCCCACGGTTATTTTAAGGATTAAGGAAGCAGTGTCGATCCCGGTTATGGCCAAAGCCCGGATTGGCCATTTTGTTGAGGCACAGATACTTGAAGCCCTGGGTGTGGATTTTATTGACGAGAGTGAAGTTCTTACCCCTGCTGACGAAGATTTTCACATCAACAAGCATGAATTTAAAGTGCCGTTTGTTTGCGGCGCCCGTAACCTGGGCGAAGCTTTAAGACGGATTGGCGAAGGAGCGGCGATGATCCGCACCAAAGGCGAACCTGGCACCGGCAACATTGTGGAAGCAGTACGCCATATGCGCATGGTAATGAGCGATTTGCGCCGTCTACAAAACCTGCCGGACGAGGAGCTAATGACATTTTCCAAAGATATCCAGGCCCCTTATGAACTGGTACGCCAGGTCAAAAAATTGGGTCGCCTGCCGGTAGTGAATTTTGCCGCTGGCGGGGTTGCTACCCCGGCAGATGCAGCCTTAATGATGCAGCTGGGTTCGGACGGTATCTTTGTCGGTTCAGGGATTTTCAAGTCGGCCGACCCCATGAAACGAGCCCGGGCTATTGTAGCAGCTACTGCCCATTTCCGCGAACCAGAAATACTGGCTGAAGTATCCCGGGATCTGGGCGAGGCTATGCCTGGCCTGGAGATTGCCAGCATCAGCAAAGAGCAACGTATGCAGGAACGCGGCTGGTAAAGGCGGGGCGAAGTGATGGATATAAAGGCCTTTGAGCGGCAGCACGCCGCCCAAAGGCCTTTCCTGTATACTGGGGGACATTAATTCTGTTAATAACAGAATTAATAAGCCGTACTGGCGGTCAGTTTTTTATTTTATGTTTTATGCCTTTTTTCAGCCAGGAAAGCTTCCAGGCGGTCCAGGCCTTCTTTGATATTCTCCAGTGAGTTGGCGTAAGAAATGCGCAAATACCCTTCACAATTGCTGCCGAAATCAATGCCAGGGGTAAGGGCTACTTTGGCTTTTTCCAGGATTTCAAAGGCAAAAGCATAAGAATCATCACTGTATTTTTTTATATTGGCCAGGGCATAAAAGGCTCCGGTAGGAGCAACTTTGGTGGCCAGACCCATTGCCTTTAACCGGTTCAGAAGGTAACGACGGCGTTTATCGTAAGTTCTAACCATGCTGGCCACATGTTCATCACATTCGCGCAGGGCGGCAATAGCAGCAGACTGAATGAAGGAACCCGCACAGATAAAGAGGTTCTGTTGCAGCTTTTGCAGCGGGCGTACAAACTCCGGTGGTGCGATAACGTAGCCCAGGCGCCAGCCGGTCATGGCATAGAGCTTAGAAAAGCCATTGATAACGAAGGCCTTATCTGTATACTCCAGGATACTATGTTCTTCACCTTCATAGACCAGGCCGTGATAAATCTCATCAGATATAATATAAGGGCCCAGATTTGCCAGGGCGGCTAATTCGGCGGCACTAAAGACGTTGCCAGAGGGGGTAGCGGGGGAGTTGACCATGATAGCCCTGGTACGGCTGTTCAAACGGCTTTTAATATCTGCCAGACGGTATTTAAAACCGTCTTCTTCCCATACTGGCACGAAAACCGGCTTGCCGTCGCTGTAACGGATAAAGTTAGGGTAGCAGGCATAATGGGGGTCAGGCAGGATAACCTCGTCTCCCTTTTCCAGGAGAACCCCGAAAGTCAGCAGCATAGCCGGCGAGGTGCCGGAAGTGACTATCACCTGCTCCGCTGAAATGCTGACGCCGTACTTGCGCTGGTAATAGGAGGCTATTTCCTGGCGCAGTTCTACTTTACCCAGACTGTGGGTGTAATGGGTATCACCATCCTGCAAAGCCCGCTGGGCCGCCTCTTTAATTGGTTCCGGGGTGGAAAAATCAGGTTCGCCGATTTCCAGGTGGATTATATTTTCCCCCTGGGCCTCCATCTGCTGGGCTTTCTCCAGGATGTCCATCACAATAAAGGGCGGCATCTCCAGCGCTTTGCGGGCGATAGGGTTTTGATTGTCGGGCAAATCGATCACCAGCTTTACAGATAATTTTAGTAGCTTTTCGCTACTGTTATTACAAAGTCCTGCCTGGGACGGGGGGGCAGGAGAGAAAAAGGAGTAAACAAGGCGGGATATTTAAATATTTAGA
>JAAYGJ010000027.1 GCA_012727745.1 Clostridia bacterium
ATATTAGATAATAATTTCCAGGTAAGGATAAATATCTACTTCTACGGCAGCAGCCCGAATCCTCTTTACCGGTGCTATTAAAAAATGCTACCCCTACAAAGCTCGCTCTACTTTTTATTCACAAAGTCTTGGGCGCAGTCTCACTTCTACCTTCCCGCCTTACATATCTTGGTTGCAGTTTTCCGATAGGGCCAAGTAAGCAGCCCCGATGACACCCGCGTCGTTGCCCAGCTGGGCTGCGACCAGCGGTAAGGGTTTAACCTGCCAGACCCCCAGGTAAGCTTGCAAATGTTTGCGCAGCGGTTCCAGTATTAGCTCCCCGGCCTGGGCCAGCCCCCCGCCAATAATAATCAGCTCCGGTCCGATCGTCAAAGAAATATTGGCCAAAGCCAGAGCCAAATGCCTAACTGCCCGCTCCAGAACACGACGGGCAAGGACGTCTCCCTGAGCAGCCGCCTCTACCACCTGCCTGGCCTCCAGAGCGGGACTATCCTTTAGCAGCGAGGAGCAACCGCATGCCAAGCCTTCCCGGAATGTCCTCAGGATTGCTGTTGCTGAAGCCACAGTTTCCAGACATCCCCGGCCGCCGCAATGACACCGGCGCTTTTCATGAGCAATTTTATAGTGACCCAGTTCCGCACCAAAGCCAAAATGACCGCGCTGAATTTCATTATTAATAATCAGGCCTGAACCAATACCTGTGCCGATGGTCACCATCAACAGTGAAGCAAAACCACGGCCAGCACCCTGCCACTTTTCTCCCAGGGTAGCAACATGAGCATCATTATCAACTATCACCGGCACCTTTAAAGCTTTTACCAGCTCAGCCCGTGCTGGATAATCCCGCCAGCCCAGGTTCGGCGCCAGTTTTACCAGGCCGCTGTCAGTGTCGACAGAGCCCGGTATACCGACCCCTGCCCCCTGCAGGTCGGCAAAAGTTAAACCCTGCTCCCACAGCAAACGCTCAAGCAAAGCTTTTATCCTCAAAATTACTGCCGTTGCTCCCTGGTCAGCCATGGTAGCCACCTGGCCTTTGGCCAGGATTTTCCCACCACTGTCTACTATCCCGGCCTTGATATAGCTACCGCCCAGGTCAACACCTGCCAGATACAACTTTACCTCCACCCTTTCCCGCCTCACCTACTTTAACCCCAGTGCCTGTATAGTTTCCCCGACCAACAAAGGGAAAAATAAAATCTGCCCGTTTACGCAAATTAACACCACAGGTATACATCATCTTTTTTGCCTAATTGCAGAAACCTCCAGTTCCACTTTCTTTGTGGTGCCGGAGGTTCCCTACTCGAGCAGCTTTATTATGCCCTCACCCTCGTAAAATAACATCCAAGGTTATCTTTTGTTTAATAAATTACTCCCCTGCTTCTTCCGGTTCCATATCCGAGCTGGCAGCATCCCCGGAGCTGCCACTCTCTTGCTCCTGCGATGCTTCCATAGCTGCCCTGGCCTGTTCAATCATCATATTTACCCGTTTGGCCATCTCTTCATCAGGGTTGCGCTCTAAAATTTCCTGCCACTGGTCGATAGCTCCCTGGAGGTCATCTTTCATGGCAAGCATATAACCATAAGTGAAGCGTACATAGTTATTATCCGGGTCGGAGTTAATAGCTTCCCTGAAATGGGTTTCCGCCAGCTCCATATCGCCGGTGTACATCGCGGCATTGGCTATACGTATATGGATCCTCTCTTCTTGAGGATTTTGTGCCAATACCTGCTGATATAATGCCAGGGCCTCGTCAAAACTGGGAACAACTTTATCTAGTTGCCCTGCCAGATAATAAGTTTCGCCCAGCATATAATGACTATCGCCCAGCTGCAATGCAAGGCTGGTATCGTCCGGATTGGCCTCCAATTCACCCTGTAATTCTTCTATACTTGCCTCCATTGAACTGATCTGTTCCTCCAGGGCTTTCTGCATAGCCTCTTGCTGGGCTGCATAATCTTCTGCTTCCTGTTCCGCCGGTATAATCGGCTCGGACGGCAAAGCAAATACAACATAGCTACCAATAAGGCCAATACTCAGAACAATAACAAAGATAATCCCGAGGACGCGCTGTCGTTTCGCCAAGCGCCTCAGGCCAGTCATCATACCCATGTCTTCACTCCTTCCTGCCCTATCATAACTTACGGGTTAACCCCTGTCAATGAATAAATAAGCCCCGGCCGTCAGGCCGGAGCCTCTCCCCTATACCTGTATAACAGGGCCACCGGCCCTTAAGCTTAACTGCTTCAGCTAAAGCGGCTAGCGGCTGGCCGGTGCTTTATTACGCTGTCAATATGTATCAATAGGTCCCCAGGGTCAAATTCTTTTCGCTGTCAAGATAGGCCATCACCATGCTTCTTTCCATTTCCACTTTGTAAATACGTTTGCCTATCTGTAATACACTGTTAGGCCAAACCTTGGCTGCTTTTATGCGTTTGCCCTCAGCTACGCGCACCTGTGTCCTGGCGCCGCCTGGAGACCCCAGTTCGTGCAAAATAACGTCACCGCCGGCACAAATGCTGCCGCCACGAAAAACACCTTTAACTTCAACCATGCCACCGGCTTTGATCTCGCTGTTAATACAACCCCGGCCTAATACTTTCACCTGGCCGCTGGCACGCAAGTTACAGTTCAAAGAATAATTTACGGTAATATCCCCTGTGCCCGCAGGTACCGCCTGACAGCCTTCCATTATTTCTTTTACTGCCGTACACATCCTGTCCAGTTCATTTAAATCTAAAGCCTGAATAGCAGCAGGGCTGCTAAAAGCCTTGTTTAAGTCCCGGGCCAGGTGCACCAATTGTTGTTCTTCTGCTCCCCCATCTGCATCCCTGACCAGTTTAACCAGGTTATCTACTATCAGCGGCAGCTTTTTATAGCGGATTCGCACCAGTACATTAAGCAGGTATCCCATATCAACTTTACCTGCCGTACCCAGCTGGCGGAGGGCGGCTAAATCAGCTAACTGCTTGGCTGCTCCCTGCAGCTTAGTCAGGTTATCCTGCAAGTCGGTTAAAATTGGCTCGGCACTATGCAAAATACTTTCCCCGCCACCTGCTTTCAGGCTGGAACCGATACAGTTACGGCGAACTACGATTGAACCGCCAGCAGTTACTATAGCCCCGGTTACATCGGCACCTATCTCCACGTCCTGGGTCGCTGCCACTTCCATAGTATCGGTAACACTGCCGCTGATATAAATGCTACCTTTAAATTTCAAATTGCCGGACTCGAGGTCAACATCGCCGCGGTGGTATAAAACCTGGATAACCTCTATTACGACTTTACCCCGCAGGCGCCGCATATGGGGGCGACCTTCCACCTTGGCTATACAACGCCGGCCGTCAATCACTTCTACCCCCTGGCCGGCAACCAGCTCGATATCCGCAGGTTCAGGCAGCTCAATTGCTTTGCCTGTAACAGAAATCCCAGCTTGCCCGGGCCGGGGCGGCAGCCTGACAGCCAGCAGATCACCGCTGGCAACTGAAGCCCGCACGATCATTTCCCGGTAATCTACCTTTTCATCTTCACCCACCTCTACCCTGTACTGCTCAGTTGTAGGAAACAGGCATTCCACCCGCGCATCTTCTCCGGGCTGGGGCGGTTTACCCTGGGCAATTATTAATTCCTGTTCTGTGGTTGCTGTACAAGCCTGTATGATAGCTTCCGGATCAATACCATAAACCACCTGCTGCCGTCCCAATTCCAACTCCAGTTGTTCCCGGCTAAGGGCCGGTTCAAATATCTCTACCAGGCTGCCTTCGAGTTCCAGGAAAGTAGCCGGACCCTGGTCCTTTAACTTCCAGGTACGCAAACGTCCGGGGCTAGTAACCAACTTTGCCTGCAGGCCATCAGGTGATAGCACTAATTCATATGTACCTTCTTCCTTCTCAATCCGGGGCTTTACTTCAATACTGTCACCGGCTCCAACAGTAACAACACCGGTAACAGGTTGATTGTTCAGGTAGAGTTCAAAATGGGGGCCACAACTAATTGTTGCCGGTAGCCCTTCGCCCTCAACATATATCTTTCCGTCTGCTACCCGGACGTACTGGCGCTGCTCCACTTGATTTTCTTGTTCACCTGTAATGATTGGCAGATCAGGTTCCTTCCCCTCTGTTTGCGCAATTGCGGAATCCTGATAGTCGCTGTCTCCTGCAGGTGGCTTCTGCAAAAGCCGGGCTTTAATAACTGCTGGACGCTTTTTGAAGCCCAGAAAACCCCGGGCGCCGGCCTCAATAACCTCAATTTCCAGTTCCCCGGCAGAAACCTCTAGAAGGGCTGCCGCCTTTTGAATAGCTTCATCAACAGTATCAGCTTCAACCCGCACTTCCCCGGCCACCAGGATCACCTCCTTTGTAGCTTAGTTAGTAAATTCTCGGCAACGTTGCTAAACCCTGCAAAAAAAAACAAACCAAGTAAATTATTACCTGGTTTGTTTATCTTTTTTTTGCTGGCAAGCTGGACACAGGCCATAGAATTCCAGGCGATGGTAATAAATTTCACCGCAGCCGCAAGCCCTGGCTTTTTGCTCCAGTTCAGCTTGCACCGGCATGGGCACATCTGCAATACGATCACATTCAAGGCAAACATGGTGATAATGATTTTCAGGATTACCGTCATAGTGGCTGTAACTGCTGCCATAATTAAGCTCAAGGATCTCGCCTGCTTCCCGCAAGACATTAAGGTTACGGTATACAGTACCCAAACTGATATCAGGTATAACTTTACGAGCTTCAGTATAGATCCAGTCAGCAGTAGGATGAGATTTAGTACTCCGTAAAATATCCAGAATGACTTTCTTTTGCCTGGTCATTCTTCGGCCTGCTTGTGACAAGTTGTCACCGCCTTAACGCTAATAATTATCAATTTAATTATAAATTAATCTCTTTGTTTTTGTCAATTCCCAGCTCTTCCTTGCCCCAGTCGGGCAGAGCATCAAACAATATTTTTTGAATATCACGCAGCATCCGAGCTAATCTTTCTTCAGCTGCCAAATATGCGGTAATGGTCGGGTTAAGGC
>JAAYGJ010000028.1 GCA_012727745.1 Clostridia bacterium
CAGCTTGTAGGGTTTGCGCTATAGCTTCAGCTATGGCTCCTTGATAGAAAGCTTTTTTCCCTTCCCGGGCCAGTAAACGAAAAGTTGCGGCCAGGTCTCGCTGCTGTAATATATCTCCCGGATGGGGCGGCCTGCCGCCAGGTAAAAATATTGCTGCTGTTTCGGGACAACGGGACAGTACTTCTTGATGCTCGCTAATGTAGCTGGCCAGCTGATAACTTACCGGATGTCCCTCAGCATATTTAATAGCATCAGCAAGCAATTCATCCATAGGCATAGTGCCATATTTTTCCCAGGCATCTTCCCAGGCAGCCACACAACCGGGAACAGTAACTGCATAGGCGCTGCGGGGAGGAATACTATTAAAGCCTTTCTCTCTTAATGATTCCGGATGGGCTCCCTGGGGGGCCCGGCCGGAACCGTTCAAAAACACTATTTCTCCGGTGCGGGCTAGATAAATTAAATAAAATACGTCTCCGCCAATACCGCACATATGGGGCTGAGTAACGTTTAAAACAGCATTGGTGGCAATTGCTGCATCAACAGCATTGCCGCCTCGTTTGAGGATATCAAGCCCAGTCATTGAAGCTAGGGGATGAGCTGCCGCTACCATAGCGCGGGTCCCCATTATTACCGGACGATGCATTATACTTACACCCCACCTTGTAAAATGTAATCTTTTCTTCATTGTACCTTCCATACTATAATTTGGCAATCTGCTCGGACTTCTTTTTGACGCTGGAGTTTTTAGGTGGTATTCTGTTTGCAGGCAAAACCGGACTGGTACATTATACCGGGGAAAGGAGTGAATACTAATGCCCCGTAATGAGCTGCTGGTTATTGAAAACTTTAAGGACGATTATGCAGTAATTAAATATGGTACTTACACCTTTTCTTTGCCCCGAAACCTTTTGCCCCGGGCAGCCAAGGAAGGCGATATCCTCAAGCTGGCTATTATTCTGGAAGGAGGAGGCGATACCCTTAAGAAGAACAAGCCAAGGAACAAACAGACAAATGTCAAAGAATAAAATCGATAAGGGTGCCTGAACTTGCAATAACCCTTATATCCAGATTACTAATTTTTAATCGCTACAACTACCAGTCCCGGTATTGCAAACAAAAAAATGAGGCTCGCCTCACTAATAACTAAAACGCCATAATTCCCATTCTTGCTGCAGGGTAGGATTTCTTTATTTAGCCACAGCTTTTGGCCATAGTAATAAGGCACCTGACTGCCTGGTAAACTTCCAGGTAGCTATTAGCGCTATAAGTTACTGTAACAGCATCTTGGCGGCGGCTGCGGGGCAAAATAGCTGCTGCTGCTGCCCGGGCAGGACTGTTGAATTCGATAGTTATACTTACGGGAGATGGTGGTGCCAGGGGCTTGACCCCTTTTTTCGCCAGGGCCTTTGTTATACCCTGCCTGATTTTGGCCCGGGCAAGTTTTGGCGACAATGACCTGGCAGCATGATAATTTCTGGCTTGCTTAATGATAACTATTTCAATATCAGTCAGTAATTCTCTAGCCTCGGCAGCCACTACCTGGTCACCGCTTACAAAAACTACCGGCACCCCAAAATAACCGGCCAGCAAAGCATTTAACCCCAGTTCACCCATTTCCTGGCCATTAACTTTTAGCCTATGTACTACCTCACTGCAGGTATGAGCCAGTACCCCCTGGCTGCCTGCCCGGGCATGATAGCCTAACAGGCAGGCGACCTCGAAACCACTGTCGATAGCTTCCATCATGCCCAATCTTTTGGGATAACCGCTGATCAGTTGGGCTTGCGGATGCAGGCTGTCTAAAACAAGATTCTGCATACTGCCATGGGCATCATTAACTGTCACGCTACTGGCGCCGGCTTTTAAAGCTGCTTCCACCGCTGAATTTACTTCTGCCGTTAGCAAGTGCCGGTAGCATTGATACTCTACCCCACCCCTTGCTTCTACTTGCTCCCAATTTGTAACGCCGGCAATACCTTCCATATCGACCGACAAATAAACCCGCATTATTCTGCACCACCTTCAACTTGCGGCAACCTGCCCTCACCTGGTGTAAGCTGCCTGCTATTATTTATGAAGGTGGCTGGGATAATAGTCTTAAAAAACAAGGGCCAAGAAGCTTTTAGCAGCTAACCTGACCTGAGAAAAATTAATTTAGCTGGCCTGACCGGCCTCAAGAACAGCTTTTTCAAGCTTTGTTGATAATCTCATAACCGATTTGCTTTAAATGATACCTGATACTCTCCAGGGTGATTTGAGAATTATTGTAAGTAACCTGTAAACGCCCGCGGTTGGGAACGGCTGTTGCGTTCACCACCCCAGGCAATAATTTTATGGCCTTAGTTACAACCTGGCAATCATTAATACTTTTCATAGCGGGAACAAGCAAAGTTATAGTTACCATTTGGGTCCGAGGGTACGGATAGTAGAGTGATGGACGGGTAAGTTGCTCGACCATTAGATTATGAATCTGTTCACCATACCAGCTCATTGATTAATTCCCTCCATTGCTATCAATATGAGCAACCTGCTCATAAGCTTTAACCTCATTTATGCAAACGCTGAAATTCTATTCCCTTTTGCTCTAGTAAATAATCGATAAAGGAAGGCGTAATCCGTTCAGGATCATAAATTACTTTTATTAAATCCTGTCCCGGTACAGGCACCTGAATTTCCCACACCAGAGCTGCCAGACTGTAATAGACCGCTTCCCAAACGGCTGTCGAGCTAAGATAAGGTATGAAATAAGTAATTTCCTCTCGCCGTCCTGGTTGTAACTTTTCATGGCGAGCATCTATCCATATCTTCTCTTTTGGCAACGTCATACTTTTCACCCCCAAACAACTCTGTTCTATATTCTATGCACTATTTGACCGTGGTGTTGCTAATTTAAGCGCAGACAGCAAAGGCTCTTAATTTTATATGACGCCAGTATCCCTACTTTTGAGCAATTAACAGCTTTACCCAAGGTAAAATTGCCCATCCGGTCTTAATTTCCCAGATAACTGCGTATTATCCACTAAAAGTAAAATAATACAAACTCAGACACAATAAGACAGGTATAACCATTTTGTCAAATAAATAGCAAGGTCCTATAATTATGTTAACTAAGGAAAGGGGGCTCACTTGTGTCAATGAGTTTCAAAAAAATTGTAGCAGGTATTGTTTTAGGATTAATGCTGACTGCAGCAGGGCAATGCTGGGCACCGCCTGCCGAAGCTTCCTGGTATGTCCAGAGGCTGCTGGAACTGCGGCAACAGCAGCAAAGCCAGGATACCCGACCAGCTCAACCCAAAGTGCCGGCACCCCAACCGGCGCCTAAGCCGCCCACTCCGGAACCTGTGCCTGCAAAGCCGCCTGCCAGCGAACCTGCCGCTCCAGTTCAGCTAAACAGCCAGGAGCAGGCATTATTAGAGCTGCTTAACCAGGAACGGCAAAAACAAGGCTTAAAACCCTTATCTCTTCATCCAAAACTTGTTGAATTAGCCCAGCGCAAAAGTGCAGATATAGTCGAAAATAATTATTTTGCTCATACCTCACCGACGCTGGGCTCTTTTGCTCAGATGGTTCGTAGTGCCGGCATAAGTTACCGTTCCGTAGGAGAAAATCTAGCAATGGCCCGTAATGCACAGTATGCCTTCTATCTCCTATTAGGGAGTGCTCCCCATAAAGCTAATATGCTTAATCCCCATTTTACCCATATAGGTATTGGCGTAGTTCCCAATAAGTATGGGGTTGTTGTTACCCAATTGTTTATCCAGCAGTAAAAAACTTACATTTACATAACCATATTGGCCCCGGGGAAAAATTCCCGGGGGATTTTTTTATCTCGTCCGGGCAGATTGTTTCATATACTATGGGGAGAAATTATTTCTTGAAAGGATGGTGAATTCGTGGTGAAACCAACTTTGATCTTATACACTCTAACAGACAATACTAGCCCTTGTAATGAGGTAAGCGACAGGGTAAATAAAGAGTTAGAGGCAAAAGGCTGGACTATACTTAAAATCTTACCGGAATGGAAAGGTGATAGTCTACTGTGGCCTTTCTGGCATATCCAGATTGTTATAGGCCTGGTTGCAAGAAATAATAGTGATGACAAACCCCGCCTTAAGTTTTTTTATTCCCCTAGGGCAACAACAGAAAGCCTGGCCCTTGTTGCTACTCTAGTTAAACACCTGCGCGCTTATAATTTGGATTATTGCCTGGCCGGTACCCTGGAATACTTCTGGCGCCTGACTTACCGCAAACTGCTGAATGCAAGCACAATACCTACCGTTCTAATCGAAATCAGCACCCGGAAGATGACTGCGGAAATCGTTGATAAGCTGACAGAATGGCTAACAGCCTCTCTTATTGCCTATTTTGATACGTACAATGCGACTGCAAAAGATAACGCCGATTTGCTACAAGACGAACAAATAAACGATGAAACCAAAAAAGCTGAGGCAATTATGGTCCCGGAGCAGTTATCCGCTGAGGCTGCAATAAAACAGAATGAAAATGAAACTGTTATTAACAAGGCAAAACCTGTAGAAGAACTTGGACAGTTAAAGCAACCCCAAATTGAACCGGTAATGGCAGACGATAAAGTCCCAACAGAAGCAGCAGCTGTCGTCAGCGAACAAGAAATAAGCTCGGCTAATAATAATACCAAGCAGGAAACAGAAGCTCAGCTAGCTCAAGAACAAAACAAAAATATAATAACAATGCAGGTGGAAGCCATCAGCGGAGAAACAGTTCATTCATCTCTGCCGCAGCCAGAGAAAGTCTTCGAAGCTAAATTAACAGGAGGCAATCCTAAACGTTTAAAGCAACGCAATTACCCTGCGAATCCCTTTGTTGCTCCAGCAGGGGAACCTGTTTATCCTTTTGCAAGGCGTTCTAATCATTCAGATTTAGTCCAGCCTCCGACCTTCGGAAATAAAACCACATGCAGTCTATCTACCTTTGCCATATCTTCACCTGCCAGCCTGGAGTTATCCGGCAAATTACCGGAAACAATACCCGCACTCAAAAACCTGTCCGCTGCAGTTTCTTCCCCGACGAAAGATTTCACCCTTACGGAGTAATTTATGTATAAATAGCTAAGGCCCGCTTTAAAAGCAGGCCTTTTGTTTGCTTAGCTGCATTATGCGGTGGGTTATTTCTTAAAAACATTGAGGGGGCGGTGTCGGTGGGCAAACACCTGGCAGGGTAACACAAGGGGCCGGTACGCAGAAACCGTAGCTGGGAACCAGTAATTGGACGGTAAGAATGCATTTGATTACCAGACAAATCTGTAAATCACAGGTCACAGTAATGTTGCCTACTCCTACTTCAGAAACAACGCAATTGCAGAAGAGTAAGCTGCTTTCGCTACAATCAACCTCTGTACCCTCCGGGCAGCAAAGAGTTACTAACTTGGTAAAAGTAAATTCGCGCAAAACAAATTCAGTGGGGGCATTGGGGTTAGTCAACCTTACAGGGACTCTTACCAATAAATGAAGGCTAAAGAAGCCGCTATCGTTGACAGGTGTTTTATTTAGCACTTCGCAGCTAATTCGGCTTCCGGGATCGAGAGCACATGGCACTATTTGCCCAGCAGTAAAGGTGCCTGTTGGAAATTCATTTCCGTCGCCTGTAGTAATTACCGTAGAACGAGTCCGCTCATCGACCTGGAAACAGCTATCATAAACTTTATCGACAACAATACATTCAATTCGGGTCGGGGGTGGACAGCCTTTCGGCGGGCACTCGCCGGGGGTTATTTCCGGTTGCTTAATATTTTCTTCAGCAGTCATATCCATCTACCTCCTGGGACAAATTTAACTGATTTTACCTTGCTATATAATATTGAAACAACAGAATAGATGTTACCGCAATGCTTGATTTATGCATAACAAGGTAATTTTTGCTCCAGGTTGGCATAGGCATTAATAAATGCTACCCCATTGGAGAGTGACCCTAATTGTTTACTGTGTTGGATTTTAACGGGGATACTTGGCAGTTATGTTGCCGCCAGGAACAATTAAGATATTGTTATACTGCTATAGGCAGGCCTGTAGCTGCGGTAACAACATATACTGCTGCGGTTGATCCGGCTGGACGGTTGCATCTTATCTTAGCTCTTAAAGATAGAGGCTTGCTGTATGCCCGCTGGCAGGGCAGCCAATGGCTGGTTGATACTTTACCCCGCAACGGCATTATTCTCGCTTTTACCCTGAACAGTAGCGGTCAGCC
>JAAYGJ010000029.1 GCA_012727745.1 Clostridia bacterium
AATCAACAGGTGCCAGCTTGGCATGGGTTTCTACGTAAAATCTATCTTCATTCAAAGGAAGTTTCAACAGGGTAGCTAATTTTTCCACCTCTTCCGGAGCCACCGCTGCGGTAGCCAGTACCAGGCGGTCCGGCCAGAGTACTATTTGCCTGCCGGAATCAGGGTCTATTACTTCAATTTCCAGGAGCCCGGCTTCGTTTTTACTAACCTGCGGCGGCTGTTGCGGGTCATAGGGGATAAAGATAACCCCCTGCTCCCGGGCCTGCCGGTAATATTCCTCCATAAATGAGTAGGTACGAATATCTCGATATAATATATAAACATTTGCCTCAGGATTACGGGCCTTGATGGCCAGGGCATTTTTGATGCTGTGGGCGCAGCAGGTACGGCTGCAATAAGGGCGTTCACTATCGCGAGAGCCAACACACTGGATAAAGACCACCTGCCGGTTCTTCTCGCTATCCCACTTTCCGTCGTAAAGGTCCTGTTCCAGACGGGTGTTGCTTATAACCCGCTCATCCTGGCCGTAATAGTAATCCGAGCTTTGGAACTCCTGGCTGCCAGTAGCGACAATAACTACACCATGCTCCAGTTCTAGCTTGCGGCGCGTTTGTTTGACTTCTTCAGACAGGGAAATGGTAGTGGTAAAATGTCCCTGATAACCGTTAAAATCTTCTATCCTGGCGTTGGTAAACACTTGAATTTTGGGATTGGCATTAATTTCTGCCAGCAAGCCCTTTAGCAGAGCCTGAAGATCTTCTCCTTCCAGAGTACGGCGTAATTCTCTGGCCCGCCCGCCCAGCTTTGCCTCGCGTTCAACAATAATTGCTTCATAACCCTGCCGGGCAATATTTAAGGCTGCTGTTAAACCGGCAACTCCGCCGCCAATGATCAGAGCTCTCTGAGTTACCGGTACTGGCTGCAGGTGCAGGGCCTGGTGCCGTTTTACTTTAGCAACAGCCATACGGGTCAGGTCGATGGCTTTTTGGGTGGCATTATCCGGCTCATCGCGATGGACCCAGGAACACTGGTCGCGGATGTTGGCCATCTCGAAATAAAACTGGTTTAAACCTGCTTCCCGCAAGGCCTCCCGGAAAAGGTGCTGGTGGGTTCGTATAGTGCAAGAGGCAACCACCACCCGGTTAAGCTTATATTCCACAATAGTGTCCTTTATTTTTTTTAGGGTATCCTGGGAACAGGTAAAGAGATTATCTTCGACATAAACAACTCCCGCTAGATTTCTAGTCGCCTCAACAACTGCTTTAACGTCTACTACGCCGGCAATATTAATACCGCAATGGCAGATAAAGACGCCTACCCGGGGTTCTTCTCCGCTGACATCCCTTTCAGGCGGATATTCCTTGGGTGTTATCATCGTATTGCGTCCCGGGGCCATATCGGCACCGGCACAGGCAGCGGCAGCGCTGGCATTATACACTGTTTCCGGAATATCCTGGGGCCCCTGGAAAACGCCAGCCACATAGACGCCTTCCCTGGAAGTGGCTATCGGTTTAAACGGCTGGGTTTTGGCAAAACCGTAAGGATCGAGCTCAATTCCAGTAACAGCAGCCAGTTTTTCGGCACCAGCTGGCGGTTTAACGCTTACGGCCAGTACGACCAGTTCGAATTCTTCGCGAATTATTTTTCCATCAGCATAATACTGAATTGTAAGGTTTTTAGTCTGGGGGTCCTCTTCAATTCGGGAAATCATGGTTCTAACATAACGAACCCCTGCAGCCCTGGCAGATTCAATATAGCGGTCAAAATTTTTGCCGTAGGCGCGCAGATCAAGGTAGAAGATAGTTGGCTCAATATTGGCATCATGCTCGCGGGCAATAATCGCTTCTTTAGTTGAGTACATGCAGCATATTGAAGAACAATATGGACTGCCTTCCCGTTCGCAGTCCCGGGAACCAACACACTGGATAAAAGCAATTTTTTTAGGCGGCTTCTGATCGGATGGACGTACAACATGGCTTTCTGTTGGTCCGGTAGCGCTTAGTAAACGCTCAAATTCCATACTAGTAATAACGTTCTTATAGTAGCCATAGCCATATTCCCCACTTAAACTGGCATCGTAAAGTTCATAACCGGGGGCCAGGATAATCGAACCGACCTCGAGGTTAAGCGTCCGGGGTTGCTGGCAGTGATCAATTACTTTCTTTTCGCAAACCTCAACACACTGGAGGCATTCGCAACAAATACCGCAATTAAGGCAGCGTTTGGCTTCGGCTATAGCCTCTTCAGCAGTAAAGCCCAAGGCGACTTCCCGGAAATCCTGGCAGCGTTGCTCTGCCGGTTCAAAACTCTGGGCCTGGCGGCGGGCTGGCAAGGGGATCGTATGGGGCGGCGGCTCAAGTTTGGGCTCCTTTTCCCGTAAGCGCCCTTCTGCCAGATCTTTACCTTCCAGGTAGCGCTGCACCGATTCGGCTGCTTCATGGCCGCTGGCAACAGCTTCTACCACTGATGCCGGCCCGCTGACAATATCACCGCAGGCAAAGATGCCGGCCTGACTGGTGGCTAGAGTCAAGGGTTCGGTACTTATTAAGCCCCGCTCAGTAGTTAACTGGCAACTGTTATCCAGCAATGACAGGTCAGCCTCCTGGCCAATAGCCAAAATAACTGTATCAGCAGCCAGTGTTTTTAATACCTGCTGGTTATAGCGGGGTGCGAAATTTTTATCAGCATCAAAAACCTGGGTGCACTGCATTAATTCAACTCCACTGACCTGGTCCCCATTACCCAAAAAGCGCCTGGGACCCCAGGAGTTGTGCAGGATAATGCCTTCCTCCAGAGCTTCTTCGATTTCCCAGCTATGGGCCGGCATTTCTGCCCTTGTTTCTAGGCAAGCCAGGTGTACTTCGGTGGCGCCCAGGCGCCGAGCGGAACGGGCCACATCAATAGC
>JAAYGJ010000030.1 GCA_012727745.1 Clostridia bacterium
CCGCCGTCCCATTTCCACCCGCAGCGAGCCCAGGGCAGTAGCAGCCACTGCCTCTGTGTCGGCAATAAAAACCAGTAGGTCGCCGTTTTGTCCTTCCAGACGTTCTGCCAGCTGTTTCAGTTCTGCCTCCGTAAAGAACTTGGCAATAGGCGAGCGGACTCCTTCAGCTGTAAGAGCCATCCACGCCAGTCCTTTGGCCCCGTAGACTGCTGCCCGGGCTGTAAGGTCGTCTATTTCACGCCGGGAATAAGAGCCGCAGCCGGGGAGCCGCAAGCCCCGAACAACCCCGCCCCGGGCTACCGCATCGGCGAAAACCTTAAAGCCGCACCCTGCTACCAGATCGGACACATCGCTAATTTCCATGCCGAAGCGCAGGTCGGGCTTGTCAGAGCCGAAACGCCGCATCGCTTCTGCATAAGTCAAACGGGGGAACGGCAGGGAAACCTTTACCCCCAGGGTCTCGGCAAACACATAGGCCATTAATTCTTCCATTAGCTTTAAAATATCGTCGCGCTGGACAAAAGACATTTCCAGGTCCAACTGGGTAAACTCCGGCTGCCGGTCGGCCCTTAAATCTTCATCGCGAAAACAGCGTACAATCTGGTAATACCGTTCAATCCCGGCTACCATCAAGATTTGTTTAAACAGTTGCGGTGACTGGGGCAGGGCAAAAAATTCCCCCGGGCGCAGCCGACTGGGCACCAGAAAATCCCGGGCTCCTTCAGGGGTACTGGCGGTCAGCATCGGCGTTTCAATGTCCCAGAAGCCATGTTTGTCCAAGAACTCGCGAATAGCCCTGGTAGTGCGGTAGCGCAGGTACAGAATCTGCTGCATTTCCGGGCGGCGCAAGTCCAGATAACGATAACGCAAACGCAGCGTTTCATCGACATCTATATTAGAATCAATGTAAAAGGGCGGCGTCTTGGCCCGGTTGAGCAAACGCAATTCCTGTGCTTCTACTTCGACAGCGCCGCTGGCTAAATTGGGGTTGACTGTTCCTTCCGGGCGCAGCCGTACTCTGCCCTTAACAGCTACTACATATTCATTGCGTATTTCTTCCGCCTTTTTAAAGGTCTGTCCTGCTTTCGGGTCGCACACCACCTGAACCAGGCCGGAACGGTCCCGCAGATCAATAAATATCAAGCCGCCATGGTCACGGCGCCGGTGCACCCAGCCCATCAGGGTTACTTCCTGGCCTGCAACTGCTGCCGTTAGCTCGCCGCAGTTATGACTGCGGTGCAGCCCCTCAATACTCTCAAGCATTACCACCCACGCTCCTTTTCCTGCTGGCAATAACTAACTATCTTTTCCAAAGCTACTTCCTGCTGACGGCCACTGTCGAGGTGGCGCACCGCCGCGCAGCCCCGGCCCAGTTCTTCTTCCCCCAGGATTAATGCTAGGCGGGCCGGGTAACGGTTGGCATATTTCATCTGTGCTTTAAGGCTGCGGCCCAGGTAGTCCCGGTCAGCTTTTAAACCGGCAGCTCTTAAAAGGGCTAGCAACCGTACCGCTGCTGTTTCTGTACCCGTACCGGCCGTAACCACCAGCACGTCCACCCCACCGCTGCGGGGCAATTCTCTCCCCTGGGCTTCCAGAGCCAGCAGCGCCCGGTCCAATCCCAGACCAAAACCTATACCCGGCACTGCTTTGCCGCCCAGAGACTGCACCAGGCCATCGTAACGACCGCCGCCGCCGATGGCACTTTGAGCCCCTATGCCAGCTACCATTATTTCAAAGGCGGTGTTGGTATAATAGTCCAACCCGCGGACGAGGTGCTCATTCAGTTTAAAAGCAAGCCCCAGTTCTTTTAAATAAGCCTGTACCTGAGCAAAATGCTCAGCACAATCGGTGCAAAGACAGGCTGTTATCGTCGGTGCTGCAGCAACTATCTCCTGGCAAATAGGACTCTTGCAGTCAAAAATGCGCAGAGGATTGCGTTCAAAACGATTCTGGCAGGTAGGACAGACCTCATTAAGATAGGGCCGCAGATATTTTTTTAATTCCTGGTGATGGCAGGGGCGACACTCGGGACAGCCGACACTGTTGAGGTGCAGTTCCAGCCCGGTAAGCCCCAGGCGCGCATAAAAATCCATGGCCAGGGCAATAATTTCGGCATCCAGAGCCGGGTCCCGAGAGCCAAAAGCTTCGACACCAAACTGGTGAAATTGGCGCAAACGGCCTGCCTGGGGGCGGCCGTAACGAAACATCGGGCCGAAGTAAAACAGTTTGACCGGCAGGCCCCTGCTTTCCAGACCATGTTCTAAAAAAGCCCTGACTACCGGAGCAGTGCCCTCCGGCCTCAAAGTCAGGCTACGGCCACTGCGATCATTAAAAGTATACATCTCTTTTTCTACAATATCGGTAGTATCCCCGATACCGCGGTTAAACAGCTCGGTGTGTTCAAATAGAGGCGTGCGTATTTCCTGATAACCGTATAAACTACAGACCTGCCGGGCAATTTCCTCCAGGAAGTACCAGTTTGCTATTTGCTCCGGCAGAATATCTTCCGTACCCCGTGGACGACTGGTCAACATAAATTAAGCCTCCATCTATCAATTAAAGAAAGGATTTGCGGCCCGCTCGGCACCAATGCTTGAAGCCGGGCCGTGGCCGGGATAAACTTTCAGATCGTCATCAAGACTAAAGAGCTTAGCTTTAATAGCATTAATCAATTGCTCATAGGAACCGCCGGGAAAATCAGTGCGGCCGATAGAGCCGGCAAAGAGGGTATCTCCGGTAAATATTACCCCTTCCCCTTTTAAGCAAATCCCACCAGGGGTATGGCCCGGGGTATGAATTACCTCCAGTTTAATAGTCTCGCCGATGCTGATAATATCCCCTTCCTGCAAAAGGGTATCAGCTGCTGGCGATTGGATCATTTTACCCATCCAGGCTGACAGGTTTTTCTTGGGCTCCACC
>JAAYGJ010000031.1 GCA_012727745.1 Clostridia bacterium
GGTTAAGGCTGATAATCCGATAACTTTCCTCATAAGCTTTTTTATCAGCTTCTTTCGGCTCTTTACCGCTAATCAGAGCCAGCTGCACAGCAATTTGCTTCTGGCGAAAATCCTTCAGCATCTCCATGTTACTGGAATCGCTCTCCAATTTAGCCCGGCACAAACGATAATCTTTATACTCATTGCTACGCGCCAGAGCCCTGGCCAGTTCGTGGGCGCGGTCATATACTTCCATATGTAACCACCTCCTGTGATAAGAAAATTTATCACCGTTTGTACCTGTAACGAGCAACGTGAGAGATGGGGTTAAGATTGCCAAAGCAGGCCGAGGAAAAAAGCGCAGTCAACTGTTTGCGGCCCAAAAGGCCGAGTTTTGACTGCGCCCGGGACTCAAGCAGTTCGTACAGATATAGGGGGGTACAACCAGCCAACCTGCCCTCACCCGGGCAAGTTTAGAGATCCTCACCGGCGGTAGCGGTTTAGAGCAACTTCCACATATAACATATTCAGCATGGCATCAGTTTTTCCTGCTGTGGACCGGCAGGGAAAACAGTCCCGCCAGGTCGGCTACCCTGTTCTTAATTGCCTCCCGGCAGGTAGTATAAAGCCCCCTCTGCTGCATGCGCGCAAAATATTCAGCCCCCGAAAATGTATAACGCTGGTAAAGGCCGTCGCCCTTTTCTACCTGGTCCCGGGTATAAGCAATAATATCGCCTACTGCCAGTTTTGCAGGCAATATAAATGCCTCCAGCCCTGCCAGTATTCGCGCGGCATTATAGCCGGCCAGGGTACCGGTAACGATTGCCTCCGTATGGCCTACCAGGGGACCGGCCTTTTCTCCGGCACAAAAAACATTATCTAAGCCCTGTACCCGCAGGCTGTTATCCCGCGGCAGCATGGCTAGAAAACGAACCGAATTGCCCAGGCCCCCGGCATAGGGGTCTTCAAAACGGGCCCTTTCCAGACCCTCAAAGCAACGTAAATCTTCCAGGGCAAAAAAAGGGGTCATCAGCTTGGCCGGTCCTGTATCCAGCAAGATTATGTTATCGGCAAACTCCGGCAAAGCATACTGCTGGCAAGCTTTTTGTTTGAGCTTTATGCCCCGATCATGCAAGGCAGGGGGCACCGGCAGGACCAGTTTGCCGCTAGCCTCCAACTCTTGGACCAGTTCGGGTGCCAGCGAGCCTTTCTGTAGTTTACAGGAACCGCTCAAAGCCCCCCTGCCGCCACCCCGTCGCAAGGCCGCATATTCCTTTGCCCCGGCCAGAGCTGCCAGTCCAAGGCGCCCTCCAAACGCCGGACAGCGGTAAATACACATAACGCAACCGTTGCCATAACGGCGGCAGTTACCTTGGGGCCCTGCCGTCCCGGTAGCATCGACAAAGGCATCTCCCTGGTAGGCCCGCCCGTCTCCGGTTCGAACAGTATGGATGCTGTCCTTTGAGGTCTCTACGGCAACAACTCTGCTGTTGGTCTCAACTTTAACCCCCGCCGCCTGCAGGGTATGGCGCACCAGGGGCTCAATCCGGGATACATCGTACAGCCAGGCATGGCGGTGCCCGGCAAAATCAAGATTGCGGTGGCGGCTGACACTGTCACAGAGCCTAAATAATTCTCCGCCGCCAAGAGCTATCATTTCTTCCGCAGCAGTGAAGCGGCCGTTATTACGCATAATCCCGCCTACCAGGCCGGTACCCAGCAGCATATCTGTGCGTTCTAGCAGAACAACCTCCGCTCCTGCCCGGCGGGCTGTCAGGGCAGCTGCACACCCGGCCCAGCCGCCCCCTACAACGATTACCCGGGACATAACAGGCCCCCTTGTTTCAATATACTCATTTTGCGATTATAGTGCTCCTGACGCCTGCTGCTTATGTAAAAATAAAACCTTCATCGTTCCGTGCAGAACAGTGAAGGCAGGTTCAGGCCAGGGGTTCAGTAAACATCTGCCGACGGCAAAAAGTAGCCAGGCAGTTGTAACCGATACGCCGCAGTATTTCTACCGCCTGCGCCCGCTGCCGGCCAACCTCCTCCGGCGCATGGGCATCAGAACTAATGGTCACCGGGATGTTAAGCTCAAAGGCCCGGGCCAGCAGCTCAGGAGAGGGGTAGATTTCAGCTACCGGCTTAAACAAACCGGCAGTATTCAGTTCCAGGACTGCCCCGCTGGCAGCTATTAACTGCAGCGCCGGTTCAGCCAGCTCCACCACCGGCTGCCGGGGCCGGTGTCCATAAATTTTGATCAGGTCCAGATGTCCTATTATTTGAAATAAACCTGTTGCTGCCGCCCTGCCTACTAAGGCAAAGTAATCAGCATAAATTGTATCAATATCGCGACTGGCAAAGCCGCCTTCCTCTCCAGGATAATCAAAAGCCCAGTCGCCAATTGCATGGACAGAACCGATCAGGTAGTCCCAGGGACGGCCGTCCAGCTCCTGCCAGTGTTGTTTGTCGGGGCTGAAGTCCACCTCCAGGCCGACACGCACTTTAATCTGCCCGCACTGTTCCAGCCGGGCAAAAACATCGAAATCCAAGTCTGCCAGGTAAAAATCATGCTCAGCAAAACCGATCTCTGTCAGACCGGCCCTGTGCGCAGCCCTGGCAAAAGGTAATAGTCGTTCTACGTTATGGGGCGGCCCTTCATGGCCGAGTCCGTGCAGGTGATAGTCAGCCGGCACTGCACTTCTCCTTTCTATTTCTAATAAGCGAATCATGAGGTGTATCCCCTAAAATTTGTGGCACAAAAATATAGCGGGCATGGCTATTGCCGCAGTCATTCATCTTGCCGCCAAAAGCCATGCCCCGGGTATTATCCCTTTTCTCCTTATGTCAGCCGGAGATGATATTGCCCCTCGTTCTAATATTCGTCAGGCATCTGTTTTAATTGGGCCAGGGTAAAAACCGGTCCGTCCAGGCAGACATAAGCACTTCCCAGGTTGCAGCGGCCGCATTTACCGATGCCGCACTTCATTCGCATTTCCAGGGTGGTAACGATCTGCTCGTCCTTAAAGCCCAGTTTTTCCAGAGATTGGAGCACGAACTTAATCATTATGGGCGGGCCACAGGTAATGGCTACCATGCCTTCCGGTTTGGGACCCAATTTTTCCACAAAGGCCGGCACAAAGCCCTCATGACCCTTCCAATCAGCGTCGCCCTTATCAACTGTAACGTCAACCCGGCAGTCTTTTACTTTAGGCCAGTTTTTGAAAAGATCATCTTTAAAGCAAAGGTCTGCCGGTGAACGGGCACCGTAAATAATCCACAAGCGGCCATAATCCTCCCGGTGCTCAATGGTGTAATTGATCAGGGAACGCACCGGCGCCAGCCCGATACCGCCGCCAATAAAGAGCAGGTCTTTGCCTTTCATCATTTCCAGAGGGAAACCGTTACCATACGGTCCCCTGATACCAACGGCCTGGCCCACTTCTACTTCGTGCAAGGCGTCAGTTAACATCCCGACTTTTTTGATTGCCAGTTCCAGATGTTCGGGGCCCTGGGAGGTAATGGAAAACATTGCTTCCCCCACATCAAGCAGAGAAAACATCGCTAACTGCCCTGGCATAGGAGTAAAAGGTTTGCCCTTATCGGTAGTCACATGAAAGGTCTTGATATCAGGTGTTTCTTCAACTATTTTAATAATCTTGCCTATTTGGGGCACCAGGGGGTTTACCTGTTCTGCGTTTGCCATTACAGGGTCACCTCCTTAACTTCCCGTACAACTCGGGTAATATCCATGCTTACCGGGCAGCGGTCCAGGCAACGGCCGCAACCCACACAGGCAAATTTTCCGTACCGCTCTGGGAAATACTGCAGCTTGTGCAAAAAGCGGTTGCGCAGCCTCTCCTTTTTGGAGGGACGAGGCTGATGACCACCGGCCATACGAGTATATTCGGAAAACATACAGGAATCCCAGCAGCGGAATTTATAGCCACTATCACCCCGGTTTTCGCTCTGGATATCAAAACAGTGGCAGGTCGGGCAAAGGTAGGTGCAGGCCCCGCAGCCTATACATTTGCGGGAAACAGCTTCCCAGTAGGGATGCTCAAACATTTGTTGCAGTTTTTCTGTAACCCCGCCAACGTCTGCTGTCAGGCTTGGTTGAGCTGCTGCCGGCACTTTCTCGTCAGCAGCTTCTGTCAGCAGAGCAGCTGCCTGTTCCAGCAAGTCCTTGCCAGCAGGAGTGATAGCTTCCAGTAAATAGCTGTCAGCCAAAGGCCACATCTGCAGGTCTACCCCTTCAGCCCGCCCGGGATCGATTCCAAAAGAAGTACAAAAACAGGTAGGCTGGGCTGTGGTGCAAGCTAGAGCCACAACGGCAGTATTTTCCCGGCGTTGCCTATAAAATTCATCTATATAGCCTTTGGTTAGAAAAACATCGTCCATAATGGCAAAGGAACGGGCATCACAGGAACGGACACCTACCAGAACCCGCTTTTCCTCCAGCGGCGCCAGTTCTTCCAGACTGGCTTCAGGATCCCTTACCCGGTAGCGATACATAGTTTCCGTCCGGGGAAAGAAAAGGTCCTTGGGCGGTTCCAGGGCATTGCCCTCACCCAAAGTCAGTTTGCCTTGGCCTTCCCAGGCCTTGAACTGGCTGGTGCCCCCATTCTCCTGGGGTACAAATACCTTAGCGCCTTTTGCCCAGATATTTAATAGTTCTCCTATTTGATCTTTGCTAATCTTTAACATCCCTGCACCTCCTTCCTATAAAAATTCTTCCGGATCATCAAGCTTGTACTTGCCCAGAGGGGGCATGGCCTCCGGGTCCAGACCAGCTTCATAATCGCCGAAGAGGGTATTGATTTCCTTGATAATTTTGTTGTTGAGCGTCATAATGGGAATCCCTTCAGGGCAAACCCGTTCACATTCACCGCATTCGATGCAGCGCCCGGCTACATGCATGGCCCGCGTAATAGCAAAGAACATATTCTCACTGCGGTTCATCTGCTTGCCACACCAGCCCGACTGGCTGCGGTCAAAAATACACTCGCGGCAGTTGCAAGCCGGACACACATTGCGGCAGGCATAGCAACGCAGGCAGCGGTCATAGTGGTTGGTCCAGAAAGCATAGCGTTCATCAGGAGACATAGCTTCAACTTCTGCTGTAGCTGTAAAACGGTCCTCCGCCGTAGCCGCTACTTCCCCCTTGGCTGCAGTCCCTTCATCCTGCAACAACTCATCATAGACGACCGGAGCGGGATGCCTGCAGCCCTGGCACCTGGCAGCCAGCGGCAGCTCGGCCCGTTTGTCTTCTCCCAGAACTGCCCCTTGGCGTTCGTCCTTGAGGCCGGGGCAGTTAATGCCAATGAGATAGACTTTCTCCCGTTCGATCTGTTTATCCTGGAGTAGGCGTATAATTCCCCGGGCGTCGCAGCCCTTGACAAAAATAGCCAGCCTGTCGTCTGAGAATTTATAGTCCAGGAGATACTTGGCAAGATTATTGTGGCAAAACTCATCCCACACCAGGCGGTCAACCTCAGCCGGGTCAGTTATAAAAGCCGGGGGCGACATATACCACAAAGCTCCCTTTTCCCAGCCGACAACCATTTTAACTTCACCGCTGGTCAACAACTCCCGGGCGCGGGTACGCATTTGTTCTTGAATGGTGCTCATGCGTCATCCCTCAACTTTCTATTGGGCCCCAGAGCCCGGATATCCTCTGTTACCTGGTTTATTATTTCCGCAAAACGGGGTCCCTCAGAGCCGGAAACCCAGCGCGCCTGTAAGCGTTCCGGTTCCAAACCCATAAATTGTACTACCCGCTGCATTAAAAGGAAACGGCGGCGGGTGAAATAATTGCCACTACCATAGTGGCATTCGCCAGGGTGTCAACCGGATACCAGAACACCGTCAGCGCCCCGCTGGAAGGCCCGCAGAATGAACTGGGGATTAACC
>JAAYGJ010000032.1 GCA_012727745.1 Clostridia bacterium
ACTTTACGCTGAGTCCTTTAGGGGAACGGGGGAACCACTAATTGGGGTGAATTCCCGCGCTCAGAATAAGTAAGTGT
Organism: Clostridia bacterium; assembly: GCA_012727745.1. Lineage (GTDB taxonomy): Bacteria > Bacillota > DSM-521 > Neomoorellales > Neomoorellaceae > JAAYGJ01. Next base: position 78 of record JAAYGJ010000032.1, read on the forward strand.
TATTGTATTTCCTCTAGATAAGTTTTACTTACTATTGAGTGAGCCAAACTGAGTGTGGGATAGGGTTAACTTTCGACCCGAACCCGGCAGCTAACCTCGTAAGCGTAGAAAGAAGGAGCGATGCTCTGATCTTTTCTGTGCCTAAACCCCTGCTTACAGGGGTTATTTTAATCCTAAATTTATCAGTAAAAGGGAGGTAATTTATGAATAGTAATCAGACCGAAAGAAAACTAATGGAAATGGAGGACAAAAGAACTATTTCTCTCCGGCGGGCTGCTGAATTGAAAGCGCGGATTGTTGATTATTTGGAGGCAAAGGACAACATTTCCAGCGGATTTGAAGTAGCAGCGGAAATCGAGGCTAATAAACAAAGGATCAGGCAATATTATAATGCCAGTGAAGCTGACTGGGATGATTGGACCTGGCAATTACGCAACCGCATTGATTCTGTTGACACCCTGGCTAAGTTAATCCCTTTAAGTGCTGAGTCCAGGGAAGCAATAAAAGAAGTGGAACGTTGCTATCGGTGGGCAGTTTCGCCTTACTACCTATCTCTGATGGGCGATAAAGAGGACTGCGCCATAAGGAGGCAGGCCTTACCGACTTCAGCTGAATTGGACGACGACGTAGGGGAACTTGATCCCATGGACGAGGAATTGACCTCACCGGCACCGGCAATAACCCGTCGTTATCCTGACCGTTTGATTATAAATGTAACTAACCAATGTGCTATGTATTGCCGCCACTGCCAGCGGCGGCGCAATATTGGTGAAGTAGACCGCGGCCGCAGCCGGCGTGAGTTGGAACAGGCATTGGCATATATCCGCCACAATGAGGAGATTCGCGATGTCCTTATTACCGGTGGCGATGCTTTAATGCTAAGCGATTCTATGATTGACTGGCTTTTAACCGAACTTGATAACATTCCTCATGTAGAAATCAAACGCCTGGGAACTCGTACTCCTGTAACTTTACCACAGCGTATTACCCCCGGGCTTTGCGATATTCTGGCCAAGCATCCGCCTGTGTATATTAACACCCAGTTTAACCATCCCCGTGAGGTTACCCCGGCAGCCAAGCTAGCCTGTGACCGCCTGGTGCAGGCCGGGGTGGTGCTGGGCAACCAGGCAGTTTTACTAAGAGGTATCAATGATCACCCCTTTATTATGCGCAAGCTTAACCAGGAACTTTTGAAAATCAGGGTGCGCCCCTATTATATTTTCCATGCTAAATCAGTTAAAGGTACAGCTCATTTTATTACTTCGGTTGACGAAGGCATAGAGATAATGGATCAGCTACGGGGTTATACCTCAGGTTTGGCCGTGCCGACCTATATAATCAATGCTCCGCACGGTTTTGGTAAGACGCCTATTTTACCCCAGTACGTAGTGGCGCGCAAGGATGACAATATAGTTTTGCGAACCTGGGAGAAACGCACTCTGTTTTATCCTAACAGCCTGCAAAAATAAAAAAATAACAAAAGCCAGGGAAATAAAAATCCCTGGCTTTTTTGTGGCCCTGTTTTTGCTAATTTCGACATTATTACTAATTATTTGAGAAAAAACATCGCAATAACCCCCCAGTTGACCACATTTTTTTGCTATGATAGGATTATGCTATCGCAAAAAAACAAATAATACTATTAGCTGGGAAGGAAGACAAAACAATGAATGATTTATTAATTAGACGGGCCAGATTGATGGAAGGAACTGAGACAGTTGATGTCGCCATTAAAGACGGTTATATCGCTGATGCCGGGCCAGCAGTCGCCGGTTCGGCACGGCAAATGATAGATGCTGCCGGGCGCTTGTTAATACCGGCTTTTGTTGATGCCCATGTCCATTTGGATACTGCTTTGGTATTACCGGAGGGGGAAATCGGTTCCCCGGAAGAAGCTAGCGAAGATTTAAATAGGCGCAGCCAGCAGTTTACCAAAGATGATTATCTTGAACGGGGCCGCCTGCTGCTGCAAAAAGCCCTGCGCCATGCTACTATGGTGATGCGGACTCAGGTTAGTGTGGATGTAGACCGGGGGCTGCAGGCAGTTGAGGCAGCTTTGCATCTAAAAGAAGAATTTAGCGGTAAAGTTGACCTGCAGGTGATAGTTAGTGCTAATGGTACCGCTAAGCCGGAACAGAAGATAAGAGAGCTGCTAGCAGAAGCCCTGAGCTTAGGCGTAGACGGTCTGGGGGGTGCTCCTTACCAGTCTGCTGAAATGCAGGCCTGGGTGGACTTAATTTTTGCTTTGGCTAGCAAACACGATCTTTTTATTGAGTTACAAGCTGAAGATACAGATGAACCCGAGGTCGCTTTCCTGGATTATATTGCTGCTAAAGCTACCCAGTATAATTATCAGGGCAAAGTAGTCGTTACCCATTGTGCCGGACTGGCAGCTGTTGATGAGGAGACAGCTGCCCGGACTATTAACGCCCTTAGTGAGGCGGGCATCAGTGTTATTATCATGCCTTCTGCCTTTCTTTATTGTCGGGGCTGCAATGATAATGGTCTGGCGCACCGGGGGGTTACCCGGGTCAGGGAACTGCAAGCAGCCGGGGTTAACGTAGCCTGTGCTTCCGACCATATTCGCGACGCTTTCCGTCCTTTTGGCAATGCTGATATGCTGGAGGAGTCTCTTATTAGCGCACAGGTATTACAAATGGGTACGCCACTAGAGCTGCATAATGTTTTAAGAATGTATACCTATAACGCTGCTGCTGCCATCGGTCTAGACAAATATGGAACCGCTACCGGTGACAGGGCCGAACTGGTCCTTTTAGATGCAAGCAATCCCCAGGAGGCAATTATTGGCCAGGCAGAAAAAGTA
>JAAYGJ010000033.1 GCA_012727745.1 Clostridia bacterium
GAGCAGCATCGCCGGCCAGAAAATTGGCATTGGTAATCTTATTTAAAGCTGCGTTCCGCCAGGCGTCCTTTATAGCCTGGGGCATTACTTCTACTCCGCACACCTGCCCGGCCTGGCGGCTTAGCCACAGGGCAATGGCGCCGCTGCCGCAATAGGCGTCCAGCACTTCTTCCTCGCCCCGCAGTCCCGCGCAGGCTGCTGTTTGTTCGTACAGCAGCTCGGCCTGAACCGAATTTACCTGGAAAAAAGTATTGCTGGAAATATGAAAGCGCAAAGTCCCCAGGCGCTCCTCCAGGTAGTCTCTGCCGTATAACACAATCTCTTTTCTCTTTTCAGGTTTGTGGACAATACTGACTATATCCGGAAAATAGTCTGCCAGCTGCTGCGCCAGGGCTTTACCGCTGCGCCAGCCGGCGGCTGTTTCCAGCACAACCAGCAGCTCACCGGTAGCCCAGCCCTGGCGTAGGGTGAGATGTTTTAGCCCCGGCGCGACAGTCGGCAGTAGTCGTTCAATCATTCTTGCCAGGTCCAGCATTGCCGGCGGCAGCAGCGGGCAGCGGCCCAGGGGTGTTAGCTCGTGACTGCCGGGGCGGTAAAAACCCAGACGGCCTTTATCACAATGCAACCTCACCTTATTACGATAACCCCAGGGATTTTGCATCCCCAGTACCGGCCGCACATTAACTGCTATCCCTCCCAACCGCTGCAAGGCATCAACCACAAATTGCCGTTTCCAATATAGCTGGGAATGGTAATTGAGATGCTGCCGCTGGCAGCCGCCACAGCTGTTTGCTTCAGGGCAGGGAGGCAATACCCGCTCTGGGGACGCTTCCTCGATCCGCAGCAGGCGGGCGACCGCATAATTTTTTTTGATATTTACCAGTTCAACACTCACTCTCTCCCCGGGCAGGGCCCCGGGCACAAATACTACCATGCCGTTTTTTAAGCGACCGACGCCAGCCCCCTCGTGGTTAAGGGAGTTTATGATGACAATATTATCCATAGCTTATACCCACTGTAAGGAAATATAAAGTAAATATAACATAATACCGTTCCAGGTTGCATGGGCGGTTATTGGCACCAGGAGGTTGCCGCTGCGGTGATATAAGTAAGCCAGCCCCAGGCCGCCCACTGTCAACGGGAAAAAACGCACCAGGTCAAGGTGCACCATGCCAAAAAGCATACTGCTACCGGCAAAACCGGCAACAACTCCGTAACGCTCTTTTAGCGCCGGAAATAAAAAACCCCGGAAGTATAATTCTTCAGTTACCGGAGCCAGGATAATTCCCATAAACAGCGGGATAAGCAGGTCCCGCGGCTGCTGTGCATTGATAATAAGTTCCGCAAAGGGCTGAGGGTCCGGTTCGGGTATAAATTTTTGTAGTATACTTCCAACGATAATTACCATAATAAATAGAGCTACACCGCCGCTGACGCCTGTTGTCAGAGCACGCTCCCAGTTAACGGCAGTAATACCCAGAGCCTGCAGGTTAAGACTATATTTTTTATACACATAATAATAAAGGCCCCCCAGCCCGACAATCGCCTGGGCCAGGCCAACTAATAAGTAGATTGCTGCAAGGCTTATTTGCAAGCCCAAAAATCTGATTAGCAAACTGCAGGCGAAACCGGCAGCCAGCAGAGCCAGCAGTACCAGCAGGCTCTCCCCCGGACTCCAGGGTACCCTACCCTTCTCCTCTTCCATTTCTTTCACACCTCATATTTAGTATATCATTAAATATTACTTGCCTGAAGGTGGATAAAAATCTTCTATCAGGTAAAAATATTTTCTGATGGAAATTTAATTCTCTAACGGTATTTACTTCCTGAATGCACAAGGTAAGGCAATCTATTTTCCTCATTATAACGGCAATAAAGTAAATAGCTGTGGACATACTAAAGAAGGAACTGAACGGCTTCTAGCATTATTCCACCAGAGAGCGGGGATTATAGCATGTTTACTTTGATTACTGGGTTAGTGCTTGCCTTCCTGGTCATAGGCATCTTTTTTTGGTACCGGCAACAGATTGCGCCACCGGCTGCCAGGCCCCTGCCGGAAACAACGCCTCTGCCCCAGGATGTGCCGGCAACATACGGCAAAGATGAAATAGTGCTCATGGTTAAGGACCCTTACTGGCTTTATGCTTACTGGGAATTAACCGATGCTAAAAAAGAAGAGATCCGCAACCGCTTTGGTTGGTCTGCCTGGGAAAATTCGCGCCCCATGCTGCGTGTATATGAGCTTACCAATCATCCCTATGATTTCCTCCATGCGCCTTTTTTTGAAATCGCCATCACAAATGAAGCCAACAACTGGTATATCCATACTAATAAACCGAACAGTACCTTCTGTGTCGACCTGGGATGCTGGATTCCCGATTATGGTTTTATCACTTTAGTCCGGTCCAATATTGTAACTACCCCAGCTGATAGGCCTAGCGACATCATCGACCCTCTCTGGCCGCCTATTGAAGCCTGCTGGTATGCAGTACAAAAATTCGATCCCTCAAGCTCAGTTTCCAGCCCTGACTGGCATATCAGTTCGGCCCATTTGGTCGGTACACAAAAATAGTATACGGGCCATGTTAATTGTTCAAATTGATTTTAGAAAGGATAACAACTATGCCCC
>JAAYGJ010000034.1 GCA_012727745.1 Clostridia bacterium
AATTATGAAAAAACATAATGATAACATTATTGATAAATTTGATATCTTAGTAGAGAAAACTAAGCAACCATTATTTTTTAGATCTTTTTGCGAGGAGAAGGATTATTACCCAGTTACGTCGAAAATAAACCAAACCAGATTATGACAGGGCTTTCAGGAAGGCGGGATTCTATTATATGAAGGAACCGATAAAAGTGCTGATTGCAGATGACAATCGGGAATTTTGCGAAGTATTGGAGGAATTTTTTAATGAAAAGCAAGATTTTATTTTGTCCGGCATTGCCCATAACGGCCAAGAAGCGTTAGATTTAATTGAAGAGCGTCAACCGGATGTAGTCATACTTGATATCATAATGCCCCATCTCGATGGGATTGGGGTACTGGAGAAAATGCAAATGTTCAATCTTGAACCACGGCCGAAAATAGTAATTCTTACGGCTCTGGGGCAGGAAAGCATGACAGTTCGTTCCGTCGAGCTGGGAGCAGATTATTACATACTTAAACCTTTTGATCTGGAAGTGCTTGCTAACCGCTTGCGGCAGCTGGCCAACGGAGAAACTTTGCCGGCGGGGGCCTCACAGCTGGCTAATCGCAATGTGCGCAATTTAGATGTTGAAGTCACTAGAATTATTCACCAGATGGGCGTGCCGGCCCATATTAAGGGGTACCAGTATTTACGGGAAGCGATAATTATGGTTGTTGAAGAGGTGAGCCTGTTAGGTGCAGTGACCAAGGAACTGTACCCGTTGATTGCTAGGAAGTATATGACGACTGCCAGCCGAGTGGAACGGGCTATTCGCCATGCCATTGAATTAGCCTGGGACCGGGGCAATGTAGAAATGATGAATAAATTTTTTGGCTACACGATTAATGTAGAAAGAGGTAAACCTACTAATTCGGAATTTATTGCCATGGTGGCGGACAAACTAAGGATTGGGGCTAAAGTAAATTAATAAACGGCTTTAACTGGCGCTCAGGCCAGTTTTCTTTTGGGAGGGATATTAAACAGTGGAACTTAGAGAAAGACAGCTAAACTCGAAACTAATATATAAAGGGAAAATATTAAACCTGCGTAGAGACAGGGTTTGTCTACCTGACGGCCGCGAAGCTTTTCGCGAAATAGTGGAACACCCGGGGGCAGTAGCTGTTGTTGCCCTTGATGAAGAAAAAAGTGTCTATTTAGTGCGTCAGTACCGCTATCCAGTTGAAAAGGTGTTACTGGAAGTGCCGGCTGGCAAACTGGATCCCGGTGAGGAGCCGCTGGACTGTGCCCGCAGGGAACTGGCTGAGGAAGTAGGACTTAGTGCCTCCCGGTGGCAGTTGCTGACAACTTTTTATACTACTCCCGGTTTTTCCAACGAACAGATGTTTTTATACCTGGCAACGGGTTTAGAAATGATTTCGGCCGAAGCTGATGCTGATGAGTTTTTGGAGGTAGTAAAAATGCCTTTGGCTGAAGCTGTCAGCCAGGCCCTCAACGGTACTATTCAGGATGCTAAAAGTATTGCCGGTTTGCTGGCCGCAGCCCAATTCTTGCAGATATAAACTTGCAGACATAAATATCCTGGTGCGGCATAAATATCTAAAGAGGTTAAAACCGATTTTAGCCGGGTAGGAGGAAGGGGGATGGCAGAAACCCTCATTAGACATTTAAATGAATACC
>JAAYGJ010000035.1 GCA_012727745.1 Clostridia bacterium
GGGGTTTTTGACCCGGCTATAGGGGACGGAAAAACAATCTCTTTAGCTTTAGTGTCTTTTCTGATCTCTTCGAACTTTTCGTTTTTGACCCGAGTATAGGGGACGGAAACAAGTCAGGCTTTACACTGCTGAAGGTATGCGGTCCGTTTTTGACCCGCATGCATACATTGGAGGGGAAATTTTGCGCAAAACGAGAGCGCGAGTTGTTAAACCTGCGCTCAGCCTGTTGACAAAGTATGAAGTCAGCAGGCTTTTTTAATTAGTCCCCGAATCTAAAAGATACTAAGCGGGCAAAGAATTATATATAGGATACGTAGGGAAACCATCAAATGGGTTTTTGCAGTCTGTACCAGTCAAAGCCCGTTTTTCTTTGGACAGGCTTGTTAACAAGTACGGCTACATATTAATGTCTAAAGGGTAAGTTTGACATATGAAGACGCAGGTTGGCAGCAATCTACCTTTAGTTGGTATAGTTTTGTCTATATTCATCTGAAGGGGTGAGAACTGGTGCAGCAGGAGTTTAAAGAGCTTTCCCGGGCTATAGAAGTCATTTATGAGCGGGCGCAGGAGTTTGGCCTGGATTTTTTCCCCATGCGATTCGAGCTGGTGCCTGCCGATGTCATTTACGCCTTTGGCGCCTACGGTATGCCAACTCGTTTTGCCCATTGGACCTTTGGCAAGCATTTTTACAAAATGAAACTGCAGTATGATTACAATCTTAGCCGTATTTATGAGATGGTGATCAATTCTAACCCCTGTTATGCTTTTTTGCTGGAGGGTAATGATTTAATTCAGAACAAAATGGTAATTGCCCATGCTTTTGCCCACAGCGATTTTTTTAAAAACAACTGTTATTTTCGCTCGACCAGTGAGCGGATGCTGGAAAGTATGGCTGCACATGCGGCCAGGATCAGGGAATATGAGTCTAAGTATGGCCGCCATGAGGTGGAGATTTTTCTTGATGCGGCGCTGGCTATCCGGGAACATATTGAGCCACCGAGTTTTCTTGGTAATGATGTTGAGGACCAGGCAGGAGGGGAGGAGTTACAGGCCTCCCGGGTATCAGCAACCCCGTATGAGGACCTCTGGACATTGGACGGCAAGCAGCGGGATCCAGCAAAAATCCGTATCCGCAAAATACCCCCCCGGCCGCAAAAAGACCTGTTAGCTTTTATAAGCGAGCACAGTCCGGAGTTGGAAAGCTGGCAGCAGGACATTTTGGCTATGCTCCGGGAAGAAATGCGCTATTTCTGGCCCCAGCTGGCGACAAAAATCATTAACGAGGGATGGGCTACCTACTGGCATACCAAGATTATGCGGGACATCGACCTGACAGAAACGGAAACAGTTGAATTTGCCCGCCTTAATGCCGACGTGCTACAGCCACATAAAATGCAGCTCAACCCCTACTACATAGGCAGCAAGATATTTGCGGATATTGAACGTCGCTGGGATAATCCTACTGCTGAGGAACGTGCCCGTTATGGCCGCCAGGGCGGGGAAGGCAGGGCAAAAATATTTGAAGTCCGGTCCTGTGAAAACGATGTTTCTTTTTTGCGCAACTACCTGAGCAGGGAACTGGTAGAAGAACTGGATTTATACCTTTACCAGAAAGTTGGATCGGAATGGGTAGTGGTGGAAAAAGACTGGGAAAAAGTGCGGGACGGCCTGGTAAACCTTTTTAGCAACTGTGGTTATCCTTATATAGTTGTTGAGGATGGCGACTACCAGCGGCGGGGAGAATTATACCTGCGCCACAATTATGAGGGCCTTGAATTGGATGTGGAATACCTGGAAAAAACTTTACCCCATGTGTACTTGTTGTGGGGGCGTCCAGTACACCTGGAGATAGTTGTTGAGGGCAAAAACGTTGTTTTTTGTTATGATGGCAAGAAAAACAGTCGTCGCTAGAATTTAACGGCAGGAATTTACCTGTTTGTGTTGAAGTAACATCTACCAGTAGAGCATGTACCAGTATAGCATGAAAACGGGGGTTAATTTTTGTGTATTGGAATCAAAGGTACGAATGTTTAAACGAAGAAGAGTTAAGGGAATTACAGCTGGAGCGCTTGCAGACAACTGTAAAGCGAGCTTTTTTTAATGTTCCCTTTTATCGTAAAGCATTTCAGGCTATAGATTTGGAACCGGGCGATATAAAAGATCTCAGCGACCTGCAAAAACTGCCTTTTACTGTCAAAGATGATTTGCGGGATAATTATCCCTTCGGTATGTTTGCTGTACCCATGAGCGAGATTGTACGCATTCACTCTTCCTCCGGTACTACTGGCAAACCGACAGTGGTAGGCTATACCCGTAATGATATTGATGTTTGGTCCGAGCTTATGGCCCGGGCGCTAGTCTGTGGGGGCGCCACCCGCCGGGATATAATTCAAAATGCCTATGGCTATGGCCTGTTTACCGGCGGCCTGGGAGTTCATTATGGTGCCGAACGCCTGGGTGCTTCGGTAATACCTATTTCCGGCGGTAACACCAAACGCCAAATAATGATCATGAAAGATTATGGCAGCACAGTACTTACCTGTACCCCTTCCTATGCATTGCATATTGCCGAAGTAATGGCTGAGATGGGCATTACTCCGTATGAACTCAAGCTTAGACATGGTATTTTTGGGGCTGAGCCGTGGACTGAGAATATGCGCCAGGAGATTGAGAAACGTCTGGGCATCAGCGCGGTTGATATTTACGGTTTGAGCGAGGTTATCGGTCCCGGTGTAGGTATTGAATGCCAGGCAAAGGATGGCCTGCATGTTTTTGGTGATCATTTCCTGGTAGAAGTTATTGACCCGGTGACAGAAGAACCTGTGCCGCCGGGGCAGCTGGGCGAACTGGTCATAACCTCACTTACTAAAGAAGCTTTGCCGGTTATCCGGTATCGTACCAGAGATATTACCAGTATTATCACTGAACCATGCAGTTGCGGGCGTGCTTACGTCAGGCTGGCTCGTTTTACTGGCCGTACCGATGATATGTTGATTATCCGCGGGGTTAATGTTTTTCCTTCGCAGGTTGAAAGCGTGCTTCTGGAGATGGGCGGTACGGAACCCCATTATTTGCTGATAGTTACTCGCGAAGGCTCGCTCGATTCCCTGGAAGTGAAGGTAGAGGTTTCTGAAAGCCTGTTCTCCGATAAAGTTCGTCGTTTGGAAGAACTGGAAAAACGGCTTCACCATGAGCTGGAAAGTACCCTTGGCATTAGTGTCAAAGTTACCCTGGTTGAACCTAAGTCTATTCAACGTAGTGAAGGCAAAGCGGTCCGGGTAATTGACCGGCGAAAGTTATAACTTAACGTAGAAGTATAAGAAATATATCGGGATCTAGTGGGACCCGATTAGATATATAATAAACCTGAGGGGAGGGTAGGCGCTTGAAAATCAAACAGATATCGGTATTCCTGGAAAATAAGTCCGGACGGTTGGCGGCAGTTACCCGTTTGTTAGCGGAAAAGGTTATTAATATCCGGGCTCTGTCGATTGCCGATACCACTGACTTTGGTATTTTGCGTCTGATTGTAGATAAACCGGACGAAGCTTACAGGTTTTTAAAAGAAGCAGGTTTTACGGTTAGTGTGACCGAAGTACTGGGAGTAGAGATGCCTGACCGTCCCGGAGGCCTTGACAGTGGTTTGTCAGTTATGGCGCAGGAAGATATTAATATTGAATATCTTTATGCCTTTATTGGCAGGTCCGGTAACGGGGCAATAGTAATTTTCCGGGTTGAAGAACTAGATAAAGCTTTGCAGGTAATGAAATCTCGGGGTATTAATGTGCTTAATGCGGATAAAATTTATAACCTCTAAGGAGTTGAAACATGTGGCTACAGTACCTAAATGTCGTGAAGCAATACTCGTTATTAAACCTTATATTCCTGGCAAACCGATTGAAGAGGTCCAGCGTGAATTGGGACTAAAAGATGTAATAAAACTTGCTTCCAATGAAAATCCCTTGGGTCCTTCGCCGGAGGCTGTCCGGGCCATAGTTGAGGCCAGTGAGAGGGTGCATATCTATCCGGATGGCAATTGTTACATTTTGAAAGAGGCTTTGGCAGCCAAATATAAGATTAATCAAAACCAACTTATTATCGGCAATGGTGTCGATGATCTTATTAGTTTAATTGCTAATACCTATATTAATCCTGGCGATGAGATTGTTGTAGCCGAACCTACCTTTTCAGAGTATGAATTTGCGGCTCAGGTCATGGCCGGGCGGGCTGTTTATGTGCCCTGTCGCAATTTCCGCCACGACCTCAAGGCTATGGCGGCAGCTATTACGCCCCGGACCCGGCTGGTCTTTGTCTGTAATCCTAATAATCCTACTGGCACTATTGTCGGGCATAATTCTCTTGAATCATTTTTAAGGGGCATCCCGTCTTCAGTAATAGTTGTACTGGATGAAGCTTATGCTGAATATGTTACTGCAGAACAGTACCCAGACAGCCTGTCCCTTGTCCGCAAATATGCTAACGTAATTATCTTGCGTAGTTTTTCTAAACTTTATGGACTGGCGGGTTTGCGAGTAGGTTACGCAATTGCGGCACCGGAGATTATCAAGGATATCAACCGGGTACGACCGCCTTTTAATGTTAACCTGATAGCACAGGAGGCAGCTGTGGCAGCACTTAACGACGAAGCCCATATAAAGAAGAGTAGAGATATTAATAATGAAGGCAAAGCCTACCTCTATCAGCAGTTTGAGGCAATGGGGCTCAAATATGTGCCTACTGAGGCAAACTTTATTTTTGTCGATCTGGGAAGGGACTGCCGCGAAGTTTTTCAACAAATGTTGCGCAAGGGCGTTATTGTTCGCACTGGAGATATTTTCGGTTACAATAGTTTCTTACGACTGACAATAGGAACCTCCAGGCAGAATGAGCGGTTTATCAAAGCTTTAAAGGAAGTTCTAGCCTGACGGTAAAAATTAGGAATAATTCCCTCCTTTCTATGATATGTATGATATAGCAGACTGAAAGGAGGGTTTATTTTTGGGTGCAAAAAAATTTTTCGTATTTCTCAGTATGTTGCTTGTAGTTGCCCTGGTAAGCGGGTGCGGATTAATAGACAGGATAACTGGCAAGTCGGCCGAACAACAGGTCCAAATTCAATTACCGCCCCCTGAAATTGAAAACCAGCTATCCGAGCAGGCGGTAGAAGAGCCTGGAGAGACTATCCAGGTGGTTCTTTACTTTAGCGATCCTACCGGCAATTATTTAGTGGCAGAGGAAAGGAGCCTGCCTAAGGTAGAGGGTATTGCCAGAGCCACCATTGAGGAACTTATCAGGGGGCCGGAGCTTTCTTCCCAGTTACTGCCAACAATTCCCGCCGGTACTGTATTAAAAGACATAAATATCCGCCCTGACGGACTGGCCAGGGTAGACTTTAGCCGGGAACTAATAGCCAATCATTCCGGCGGGGCTCTGGGAGAAAATCTTACCGTTTATTCCATTGTTAACACTTTGACCCAGTTTCCTTCGGTAAAAGAGGTGCAATTTTTGGTGGAAGGGCAATATGTTAATACTATTGCCGGGCATGTTGACGTTTCGGCGGCTATGAGACGCAATGAAGAATTGATAAAAAAGCTTTAGTCGGGTTCATGTTTGCCTTGGTGCCTGAGGGGCACCTTTTTTGTTTGTCGACAAAATAGTAAAAGCTGGCAGGAAAAAAACAACTGCACAACGAATATCAGGTAAACCCGTCAATAAATGAAAGGAGAAGGACAAGACGGTGGAAAATAGTTGCAGCAGTGTCCGGCTAAGACCTTTAGCTATCATTGCGATATTAATTTACATATTACTACTGGGATTAAAGACCCCGGCAGCCCTGGCTGCCTCTGACATAAAACTGGTCCTTAATGGTGTACAAACCGATCCCGAGGTTGGGGTCTATGTTGATGACAATAACCGTACTATGGTACCGCTGCGATTTATTATGGAACATATGGGAGCCGGGGTTGAGTGGCTGGCAGCTGAAAAGGGCATTGTGATTACCCGGGGAACAAAAGTATTAAAGATGTCAATCGGTAGCAGCCAGGCCTACGCAAATGGGCAGGAGATAATCTTAGATACAACTCCGGTTATTAAAGAAAGTGTTACTATGGTGCCGGTGCGTTTCATTTCCCAGGCCTTTGACGGCGAAATAGGTTGGGATGATGTTTCCCGTACAGTCAGCATCCGTTTGGATTCTCCTGTAAGTAGCGCCCAGGTTAGTATTACTGGTAGCTACGTCAATTTTCGTTCAACTCCTGAAATATCAGATGGGAATATAATTGGTCTCTTGCCCCGGGGAACAGTCTTGCAATATATAGGGACAAATAGCGGCTGGTACCAGGTGCAGGCAGGTGATGGCCGCCGCGGCTGGGTTGCTAAAGATTATGCGGAACTAATTTCTGTCAGTGCTCCTGCTCCAGGTGCGCAGGAGCCGCCAAATATGGATGCTGGCGAACCTTCGCCAGGCAGTCAGCCGTCGCTGCCTGGTGTTTCCCGGATACGTATTACCGGCAGTTATGTTAACGTCAGATCTGGTCCAGGGAAAGGGTTTAGTGTGCTGGATGTTATTCCTCGGGGTACTATGCTGGGCCTAGTCGGAGCCAGCGGAGACTGGTACCAGGTGCAGTTAACCAGTACCCGAACAGGCTGGGTTTCTAAAGATTGGGCCGAGCCGATCGCCAGTGTATCTTTGCCTGACAATGACGGGTTAGCTGGCAATCTTCCCGCTGAGACGAAACGGCCGGGCAATAGCCCCCTGGGGTTAGCTGTCATTGGGGAAAATGAAGTTGCTGTTCTGGCCGGACCCAATCCGGAAGAGGTAGAGGTTGGTATAGCCCCCGCCGGTAGCCAGTTAACTATCTGGCAGGAACAGGGTAACTGGTGGCTGGTAGAAATGGCTGACGGTCAGCGGGGCTGGCTGGCAGCTAGCCTGGCAACTTTTGCCCCCTATCAACCGGCAAAGATTACCGGTATAGAAGCCAGACAATCAGCCGAAGGAATTGAAGTTGTCGTTGCTGCCAGCCGGGTTTTTAGTTATACAAGCTCGCGCTGGGATAATCGTATTATAATCGATATTAATGGCGCCACCCTGGAACTACCTAAAGGACAGGAAATTATAGAGGTAAGGCGTGACCCGTTGCTACGGGTACGGGCAGGTCAGTTTGTCGCCGGAACGGTACGGATTGTTTTTGACCTTAGAGGCGGAGCGGCCCTGTCCTCGAGAGCTGCCAGTAAAGGGTCGGGAGTGGTTTTCCAGTTACGTGAGCCTACTATTACCGGTACCAGGATTGTTATTGATCCTGGGCACGGCACTGACCCGGAGGGGATTGAACCGGGGGCCGTTGGTCCCAGAGGGACCCTGGAAAAGGACGTTAACCTGGCTATCTCGCTCAAACTGGCTGAACTGCTACGCTCTGCTGGCGCTACGGTTTATATGACCCGTAGCGGCGAAACAATTCCTTATACCCTGGCTGAGCGGGCATATTACGCCAACCAAATTAATGCCGATATTTTTATCAGTGTCCATGCTAACGCTTCTACCAGTTCGGATAAATCAGGCACTTCTACTTATTTCTATGCTCCTTATGGAAGTGACTTGGGCGAACAGCGGGGCGAACGTCAGCGGCTGGCATATTCTATCCAAAAAGCGTTGGTTGCAGAGCTGGGTCGGCAGGATATGGGGGTTAAGGAAGACAACTTTTCGGTTTTGCGCAATACTATGATGCCGTCAGTACTGGTAGAGGTGGCTTTTATTTCTAATCCTGAGGAAGAAATGCTTTTGGCTGATCCGGCTTTTCAGGCCCGGGCAGCACAGGGGATATTTAATGGTATAAGCAACTATATTAGCGGTAATTAACTTAACGGAAAGAGGGTTGCTTGCGGGTTCCCCTTTTCTTTGCTAGAATTTAGCTAGCAAAGGGTGAGGGGGAGGGGTAGGGATGTTACCGTTAGTAATAGGATATTTTGTTATTTTTTTGGCCCGAGTTGCAGACGTTAGCCTGGCTACCTTAAGGATGTTGTTTTTAGTCAAGGGCAAGAAATTTCTGGCAGCAGGCATTGGCTTTTTTGAAGTTATTATTTATATCATTGTTTTAAAACATGTTGTTGATAGCTTAAACGATCCGTTAAGCCTGGTTGCTTATGCGCTCGGTTTTGCTTGCGGTAATATTGTGGGCGGCATTATCGATGAGAAAGTAGCTGTCGGACAGATTATGGCCCAGGTAATTACTATGCATGAGCCCCTGGCACTGGCTACCTGCTTGCGGGCTGCCGGTTATGGGGTCACTATAACTGAAGGCGAGGGCCGCGGAGGAAGTCGCCCTATCTTAAATCTTGTTTTACCCCGCAAACAGCTTAAGAACATGGAACAGATGGTAAAAGATTGGGATCCAGCGGCCTTTGTAGTTGTCCAGGAGGCCAGGTCCATTTATGGCGGCTTTTTTAGCTTTAGACGCCAAGGCAAGTAAAGATACTAAAATATACGGAAACGAGGGACTATTAAATGCCTAGGGCAAACGGGCGTAATTTTCGGGAATTACGTCCGGTAACAATAGAACGGCATTATCTGAAATATGCTGAAGGGTCCGCCTTAATCAGTATTGGGGATACTTGCTTAATTTGCAGTGCCAGCATAGAAGATAAGGTACCTCCCTTTTTGCGCAACAGCGGCATGGGCTGGCTCACTGCAGAGTACTCGCTGTTGCCTCGAGCAACTAAGGAAAGGACTGTCCGCGAAGCAGCCAAGGGGCGACTTAGCGGTAGAACCCAGGAGATCCAGCGTCTAATTGGTAGGGCTTTACGCAGTGTTACTGATTTGCAGGCATTAGGCGAGCGGACCATCTGGATTGACTGCGATGTTATTCAGGCAGACGGTGGTACCCGTACGGCGGCAATTACCGGGAGTTTTGTAGCTCTGGTTGATGCCCTGGCCACACTGACAAAGGACGAGGCGAACGCCAGGTTGCCGGTGCGGGACTTCCTGGCAGCGGTCAGTGTGGGGTTGGTTAATGGTGAAATGCTGCTCGATCTGGATTTTGAAGAGGATGCTGCTGCTTGGGTGGATATGAATATTGTTATGACTGCTTCTGGCCGGCTGGTTGAAGTACAGGGAACGGCTGAAAAAGAGCCTTTTACCCGGGAAGAGATGAATGCCATGCTTGAACTTGGTATGGAAGGAATAGCTGCTCTGGTAGAAGTCCAGCGGCAGGCACTTGGCCCGCTGGCAGATAAGGTGGGAGGAAAAAATGAATAGGTTAATTGTCGCCACCCGCAACCCGGGCAAGGTTAAGGAGTTCAGGGATATTTTAAAGGGATTTAAGGGACTGGATATTATTGTCGAAACCCTGTGTGATTTTCCCGGCGTGGAGTTGCCTCCCGAAAGAGGACTGACCTTTGCTGAAAATGCTCGCTTGAAGGCTGGCTTTTTGACGGCTATGACCGATTTCCCGGCGCTGGGGGATGATTCCGGCCTTGAGGTTGATTATTTAAACGGCGCTCCAGGCATTTATTCGGCACGTTTTGCCGGCGAACCGGCAGATGACGAGCGTAATAATGCCAAATTGCTGGAACTACTAAAAGATGTACCCTGGGAACAACGGACCGCCCGTTTTCGCTGTGTGGTAGCACTGGTAACCAGCGACGGTGAAACTTATTATGGTGAAGGCACCCTGGAAGGGAAAATAAGTTTTGAGCCCCGGGGCAAGGGGGGCTTTGGCTACGATCCCCTTCTATTCCTCCCGGAGTATGGCCAGACAGTAGCCGAATTAAGCAGTGAGTTAAAAA